>NZ_JAEDAM010000039.1 GCF_018420025.1 Candidatus Vampirococcus lugosii
GATTCAAAAAAAGAACTTGGCATAATTGAAATTGGTCTGATTGGGAAATAACTTGCAATTCTTGATATACAAAATTTTGAAATTCTTGTAAAAAGAGAATTTCTTGAGGTTGAGGATGAACAAGATGGACAGTACCAAAAGAAAATCAAAAAGATAAAAAATTGGAAGAAAATAATCAAAATAAAGCTAAAAAAGAAGAAAATAAAGAAAAAGAAGATAAAGATAAAAAAAATGACAAACAGGAAAATAAAAAAGTAAAAGAAGATAAAAAAGATAAAAAATTGGAAAAAAATAATAAAAACGAAGCTATAAATAAAATTTTAGAAAAAATAATTGATGAAAAAAAATGAAAAAATATAAATAAAAGAATAAAAATTGAAAATAAAGAATTAAAAGAAAAATTATATTTATTTAATAAAATAATAAATTTTAATAAATTTGATAAAATTTTATCTTGAAATAAATATTATCAAGAAATGTTAATTTATTATCAATATATGATATTATGAATAGATTATTTTTTAGAAACAAGAAATCCTATTTATAAAGAGATTATTTTTGAAAATTATAAAAAATTTGATTATATATATAATATATTTAATGAAAATTATGAAAAAATAAATAATTTAATAAACAAAAATAAAAAAAATGAAAATAATACTGAAAATATTATAAATTATTACATAAAAAATTGAGTAGTAAAAGAAAATATATTTAATAAATTAGATAATATTATTACAAAAAAAGAATTAGCAAAATTAATGAAATCTATAAATGATAATACTTCAATAATTAATTTAAATGCAAATAAATGATGTTATATTACAGATATTTGAAATTTGGATTGAGTTTATGATTCAAGTATTAGATGGGCATGTTGAGTTTGAATTTTATGAACAGAAAATAATAAATTCAATCCATACTCCCCTATTCAAATAAATAAATTTTACTCAAATTTATCAAAGTTTCATAATATTAATTATGAATTCAATAATAAATCTTTATTGAATTATAAAACAATTTTGATTGATTTATATGAAAATGAAAATGAAAATGAAAATATAAATCTAAAATAATTAATTTTATAACTAAATTCTGGTTTAATTTTAATTATTTGAATTTAATTTATCATATTCCCATTTTATAGGATTTTCTATTATATATTTTTTTATTTTATTTAATTCATCTTCATTTCTAATAATTCTATCATAATATGATTTTTGCCATGAAAATAAAAAATCATTTTGTATTGCATTTATTTGTTTTGTTATTGTTCATTTTAATCATTTCATAATTGTAGGGACAAATTGCATTGGTCATTCTTGATTATATGAAATATTATTTTTTGAAACAATATTTATTTAAAATAATTAATTTACTATTTAAAACTTCCTTTCAAAGGATAGTTATTTTTTATTTTTTTTATCATCAAAGATATTATTTTTAATAATTCTTTATTATTTTTTTCTAATTCATCATAATGAGGATAGTCAGATATAGATCATGATTTTTTCAATAATTCTAAACAATAATAAGCATTATTAACTTCCCTATCAATTTGATATAATTTGTCTAATAATTCTATTATATTTTTGGAATATTTTGATTCATTTATTAAAATTCAAACTATAGTTCATGATTCAAAAAGCTTGTTATTAATAAGATTTTCTTTTTTATTTTCACAAATAAAATTATATAATTTCACTATATTTAAACTAAATTCAAAAGACTTTTCTTTAAAAGTTTTATTTTTTTTAACATATTTATCATAAGCCTTATTTTTTTCTTCAAATAATTTCATATTATTATAAATTATCAATTCAGTATCAAAATCTTTTGCTTTCAATATTATTTTAGAATTTTCTGTAAAAAGATTATTTTCATTATATAAATTATCTTTTTTTTCTTCTATATTTTGATAATCAAAATTTTGAAAAACTATATTTCAATATTTATTGTTTTTTTTATTATTTTTATTAGTTTCATTTTCTTGATTAGATATAATCTCTTCTATAATTTCTAATTTTCTATTTTTCAGAGAAAAATATATTTGAGCAAATTTTTTTTGTTCAATATCAACATTTATATTATGACTAATAAGATAACAAGCATATCTTGTTAAAACAATATCAGATATTTCTTTTTTATTTCATTCTCATAATTTTACAGATTTTGTTATATAAACAAAATTTTCAGAATGATTATATCAAATTGTATTACAATAATCTATAGATTTTGATATAATATTCAAAAAATTATCCCATTTAGTATATCAAAATAATTTTTGTAAATCTCTTGCAAGCCAAAATTCTGCTCAATTTCAAATATTTTGAACATATTCTTCAAAATTCAAAAATAAATTCTTAATAAACAATTTATCCATAATATTTTTTAATTTAATTATTTAAATTATATTTTTATTTTTTTCTTAAAATTTCAATAATTAATTCTCTTGTATATCTTCCAAATAAGAATTTATTGAATCTTGATCTATTTCTTTCAAAAACTCAATTGGATCAACTTTAAATCTATTAAAATCTGTTCTATTATTGGCAACCATATCAACAGAAAATCAAGGTATTCTATATGTATCTGATTCAGATATTATCTGTAATCTAGATAATCTATAATTCATATTTGTATCAAAAGTTCATTCAAACTCATGACCATTTACTGAAAAACTTAACATAAAAAATCATTCTTTTATAACTCTATTTATACTAACTTCTGATCAAAGATAATCTTTAAATCTAGATCTTAAAGACAAAATTTCTTGACGATCTAGACCCATAGAATCATCATTTAATTTTACTAATTCTTCATATCATACACTAATAAAATTAATTACTTTTTGATCTGAAATATCTTTATTTGACGACATATCAGATAATTTTTTTTCTAAATTTTTATTATTTGTCTCAAATGAAATAAGTGTATTTGATTCCAATGATAAATTAATATAATCATTCTCATATTCTATACTAATATAATCATCTTGACAATCTTTAATTTTTAAACCATCTTCCGAACTTACAAATTCTCTTAATCAATAACATATATTATATGTTGTATCTTGTCATTCAGATTTAATTAATACAGCTATATATTCAGATAAATCTCAAATTGATATATATTCCAAATTTTTCATATATTTATTTACTCCTTGATTAATATAATTATCATTTATTTTAATATTTTCTATTTTAAAATCATATCAATAATCATTATAAAATAAAACTTGCACATCAAAATCTTTTTTAGATACTTTATCATCAACATTATATGAAACTGTCAATTTTCATAAAGAAGTAAACTTTTTTTCTCAAGAACGTTTTCTCTTAGTCTCAATATAATTAGATAATTCTAATAAAAAATCATCATATTTACTAACAATAGTTTGTTTATTTATTTGCTCATCAGTTCATGCTCAATGTCCTTTATCTCATGATACAATAGTAAGTATTTCATCATCTCTTATTCATTCATATCAAACTAAATTATCTCATCTACTAACATTAGAAATTTTATTTTCAATACTTAAAACACTATCTTTACTTGTTGCCATTATTGATGGATTTTTTTTGATATCGTCAGATATGATATTTTTAAGATATTTTTCATTAAAATAAAAAACTATTTTTGAGTACATCTTATCAAGATTCTGTTTTTTTAATAATTCTTCCAAAAAAGATAAATAATTATTTATTAGGCTAATAGAAGTTTTATTTAAAAGAATTTTTCTTTGAAAAATAATAATTTTTAAATTATTTAATTTATTATTTTTATAAACTCTAGTTCATAATACTGAATTTAATTCAGATAAAAAAACATAATATTCTTGTGAAAATTTTAAATCAGATATTAATCCATCATCACATTGATTAACCATATTATCAAAATAATCAATATTTCTTGATTGATATTTTATAGAATTATTAATTCATTTACAAAAATCAGCTTTATATTTATCTCAAACATTATTAAATATAGCACTTAAATCACTTTCATATCATGAAAAATCATATAAATGCATATTAGTCAAAAAATTTTCTACATTTTTATTACATAAATAATTTAATAACTTACTTGAATTTAAACATTTAAGACCAAAATCTGAAATAACATCATTTTTTATTCAAATAATATCTGGTTTATTTATCTTATTATAATCTAAACTTATATCATCATATAATATTTTTTCCAAATATCCTATAAATTCCTTTTTTTTTCAAGATTCCGTATATAATGGAACTGGCAAACTAGATAAATAAGCTTTATCTAATTCAAAATTAAATGGAAAAACAAATCAAGATAAATTAATTATATTAGAATTAGAATTTATTTTATTATCTCAAACTTCAAGAGTTCATCAAATCAAAGTAGTATTTAGATTTTCAACTTCTAAATCAACAACATCGTTTCATATATATAAATTATTTGCTTCAAATACAGATCAAGTCATACTATATCAATCTACTTTTCATCACATATTATCATATTTTACAGACATATAATCTGCATTAACATCAAAATCTACAAACCAAAAAAACAAAATAGAAACAATAATAATTATTATATATATTCAAGAAGGAAATAATATATTTCTTATTTTATCATATTTATTTATTATCAACAATAATTCTTCATTTAAATTATTTTTTTTATTATTCATTTTTATTTTAATTTTTATATAATAAATATTATTTAATCAATAAATATATTATAACAATATTTTATCAAATGTCAAAAAAAAAATTTAACAATTTGATGAAAAAATTTATACATAAAAAATCTTGATAATTTTAATTTTTTAATTAAATAATAAATTATTATATATTTTTAGTAATATATAAATTGAAAATAATATAAAAAATAATCATTTAAAATATGGAATTAGAAATTATAAAAAATTTTTTGTTGGAAAACTTTTGGATTGGAAATTTAACTGTTTTTATTGCTGTCATTTTGGCAAATACATTTCCTATAATGTTTTTTGTATATCCTTATTTAATAATTTTTTTATGAGTTTTTTTGTCAAAAAATTTTTGAGATTGGTATATTACATATTTTTTATTATTAATCTGATCTATCTTATGAGAAAGTATAAGTTATTTTTTTTGATATAAATATTGAGATAAACTTATAAAAAATAAACTATTCAAAAATGATAAATCACAAAAAATTTTAAATAAAATTTTAAATAATAAATTTAAAACAATATTTTTTTGAAAAATAACACCATGAATATTTTGAATAATTCCTATTTTTTGTTGAATATTAAAAATAAATTTTACTTTTTTCTTCTTTACTAATTTATTAATTAGTATTCTTGCAGTAAGTTACATATTTTGATTTTTATATTTTGGTATAGAAATATTTGAAAAATATTTTTGAGAAAATATAATGTATATTATAATATATATCATTATTATATATTTAATATATCTATTTTTCAAAAATAGAAAAGAAATAATAAAAAATATAAAAAACATTAATAAAAAATAATTTATGATAATATATCTTTTTTTATTTGTTCAGTTAAATTATGTAAATGGACTATATTATGCAATGATAATAATGTAGAACCTAACATTTCTTTTTCTTTAAATAAATGATGCAAATATCATCTCGTAAAATTTTTACATGTAAAACATTGACATTCATTATCCAAACTATCTTTACTCATTTTATGAATTGAATTTTTTATTCTAATTCTTTCTCAACTACTATGAAATGCAACTCAATGTCTTGCAAGTCTTGTTGGTAAAACACAATCATACATATCTATTCATTGATATATTGTTTCCAGTAAATCTTCAGGAGTTCCTACTCACATTAAATATCTTGGTTTATTTTCAAGCAATGAATTACTAAGCCAATCAACTACTTTATACATTTCTTCTTTAGTTTCTCATACACTTACTCATCATATTGCTATTCAGTCCCAAGCATAATTATTAAGAAAATCTAATGATTCTAATCTTAAATCTTTGTGCAATCATCATTGTATAATAGGAAAAAGAACTCAATTTAAATCATTATACTTATTTTCAAAATAATCAAAAGCCTTTTTTGCCCATATATGTGTCAAATTCATTTGTTTAGCAGTTTGTTTTTTATCATTTCAATGCACAGGACTACATACATCCAAGACCATCATAATATCTGAAAACAAATCTCATTGTATATCAACTACTTTTTCTGGAGTAAAAATATGTTCTGATCAGTCTTTAGGAGATCTAAACCAAACTCAATCATTTTTTATTTTTACTAATGATTTATTTCTAGAACTTCTTTTATCTAATCATAATGAAAATACTTGAAATCATCAACTATCTGTCAATATTAATCAATCCCAATTTTGAAATTTATGTAATCATCAAAAATATTTTACAGTTTTATGTCAAGCACTTATATACATATGAAAAGTATTTGCCAAAATTATACCAATTTTTTTATCAGTTCAAGTATATTTAGGATCATTTAATATATCCAAAATCATTGATTTAATAGTTGCTTTTGTTCATACGGGCATAAATACAGGAGTAGTTATCGTTTTTCAATTTAAATTTAATTTAGCGACTCTAGCTTTTCATTTAGTTTTTATAATATCAAATTTTAGTTTATTATTTTTCATTTTTTGAGTATTGATTTTTTAGTAAAAATCTTTATTAATTATATATTAAATATAATTTAATTAAGTAATTTTCTTTTTATTTATTTTTTATATATTTTCAATATGAAAAAGTTTTTTATTTTTCTGTTTTTATATTTTACATTATTCTTTTCAAACTCATATTCTCAAGAAAATTTACAAATTTGAGAAAATTTTTCAACTTGAAGTATATTAAATCGAGATGATATCCAAAATTTTAATGTATGAATGAATTGTATAGAAAATAAATATAAAATATCTGGTGAGGAAAATATAAAATATAATTCTTATTCAGATTATACTGTAAAAGCAAATGAAGAAATAAAATTATTCACTCCAGTAGATGGTTTTATGCATATTTATAAGAATTGAAAAGAAGTATATTCTACAAATTGATTTTCTGTAAACTATGATTTCCCAGAAATTTGAGAATATGAAATTTTTTCTTATGTAGAAGATGCACAATGATGTTCTTATGAAATATGGCAAAAAATTAATTCATATAAAGATATATATACATATATAGGTGATGATATTCAACAATTAAGTCTTATTCAAAATACTTTTACTCAAAGAAATATTTATCTTGAAAAAATATTTATTCCACAAAAAAACTTTTTTTTGGAAGATGATTTTTTTTCTGTTATATTAGAAAATACTGCTAATATTTCTGATTCAAGTATTATCATAATTAATAATGCAAATTTTTCTTCTATTTTTGAATTTTTGGGAAAATTTTCAAATATTTATAAAATAGATCTTTCTGAAAAAGACTTTTTTCTTATTACAGATCAAAATACTAATTTTATTAAGAGAACTTTGGCACAATATATTAATAAAATTTGACTTAAAAATATAAATATATTATCTTCTTGAGATATATTAAATTTATTTGATGATATATCACAAGATAATTTTAGAGTATATGAAAAAGAATATTTACAAACTTTTTCAATATCTTTTGAAGATTCTGATAAACAATATTTTTTATCTTATGTTGTAGATGTATTATTATCAAATGATTTTCCTATTCATTTAATATGAATTATACTAACTTTATCTACTTCCGTTTTGGTAGTAACTATTTTTAGACAAATTATAGGTTTTTCTGTATTTGGTGTTTATAATCCAATTTTGTTTGCTATTAGTATGCTTGTTTTATGAATAAATTTAACTTTTATACTATTATTTGTATGATTATTATCTACTTTAGTAGTTAGATTATTTACCCAAAAAATATATTTATTATATAGTGCAAAAATATCTTTACTTATGATAATATATTTTATATTAAGTTTTATTGTTTTTTGGATTGATAATGAATTTTGATTTTATTTTATAGATTATTCTATATTTACAAATTCTTTTATTATGTTTCCATTAGTATTTATGATAATGGTATCAAATAAAATATTTAGCGAAAATTTTGTATTATTTAGTAAATCTTGGTTTATTTCTTTTATTGAATTTTTGATAGTATCTAGTGTAGTTTATACAATTATTACTTTATCAGAATTTGAATTTTTTATTTTAGCTTATCCAGATTTTATTCTGTTAATATTAATTATAAATATTTTAGTTTGAAGATTTACTTGATTACAATTACTTGAATATATCCGTTTTATGCCTTTACTTAAAAATAAATGAGAAGAAGAATAAAATAATTCTTTTATATATTTGAAACTATATAATACTTGAAATTTAAATCAAAATCACAAAACAAACTTCATAAAAAATCATTAACAAAAAAACATTTCTTAATCAGAAATGTTTTTTGTGTCTTATTTGATATAATTATACTATATCTTAATTATTACTTTCTATTTTTAAATTATCTATATCACTTTCACTATCTATATGATAATCACCTTCATTATTTCCAGAAAAAGTATTATTAATAATTTCAATATTATCAATTTTATTTTCAGAATTATTAATACGAACTCAATAATTATCATTATCATAAATATTATTTGAATCAATAGACAAAGAATTTGAATTATTAACATATATTCAATCTCAATCTCATGAAGTATCACTAATATTAATATAATTATCTTTTGTAAAAGATATATCATTATCTTTCACTATTGATTTATAACTTTCATTATTTATATTTATATCAGTAACAGTTATAGCACTTCATGAATTATATTCAATATCATTTCAAATAACTTCAACATGAAGAGTCGCATCACCTCATCAATTTAATTCAATTCATGCATACTTCTCGTCAGTATTATTATTTCTATATACTTTATTGTTTTTTATCAGAACATATCTTTCATCAGGTTCTGTATCTTCATTTGATGGTGAAGAACCTACACCATAATGATGAATTCATCTTTCTATATTATCACTAATCTCTGTATTTATAATTTCTCCATAAGAATATAAAGTTATACCATCTCAAGTATTATGAGTAGATTTTGAATTTCTTATTGAAATATTTTTAGATTTTTTTACTCTAATTCAATCATCATTATTATTATGAGAATATACATTATCAATCAATATATTATTTGAAAATTCAGCATAAATACCTCTTTTACCAAACTCTTTAATTTCAATATTTTTAATTTCAATATTATCAAAATTATAAATATATATTCAATGTTCATTAATATCTGTACCATCCAATATTGATCTATCTGTACCGACACCTATTAAAGCAATTCATTTTTTAT
>NZ_JAEDAM010000098.1 GCF_018420025.1 Candidatus Vampirococcus lugosii
ATTTTTATCTCAAACATTTATTTCAATTCTCTTTGAAAACTCTGGATTATCTAAATCACCTATAGTAACTGCATCATTATCACATTTAAGTTCTGCCCATCAATTATCATGAAACTTTATTGGTACAAATCTATCTATACTAATTCATTCTTTTTTACTTTTGTATTCTTGTGATACTCAATTTCAATCATTAATAGAAATCTTACACATTTTCCATCATTCAATTTTTATTGTAACATCTATTTCTTCTCATGGTTTCACTGTCTCACTAGATACACTTAATTCTGCAATATCTTGTCAATAAGATATTCAAGACAAAAAGAACATTCACATAAAAAGCAATCATATTTTCTTCATAATTATTATGGTAATAATATAAATAAATTTTATACTAATTTTTTAAATTAATTAGTATATCTAATATTATATTATTTTTTTTTATTTTTGCAAATACTTTTTTTAATAAATATATTACTAATCTTCTGCACCTAAATTAGAGAAAAGAGTGAATTTTGTTGATTCTGTAGTTGTTTTCTTTGATTTCTATTTCGGAAAAATTTTCAATTATGTAATATATATTCAACTACTTCTAACCAGGTATACATTATATTTTTTAGCTTTATATCACATATAATCTTCTTTTCTTAATTCTAATGAAACATTCTTTGTCATTTATTATTTTTTATCACCACCAAATAATATTTTCTCTTAGAGTTTGATTCAAATATCTTTACCATTCAATAGTAAAGTTTTCCTCTCATTTTCTTGCCTCCTTTCAGACTCATCTCTACCTCCTTTTTCAAGCTTCTCAAATAACTAATTGAGTTCTCTATCCATACTGTTTTTCACTTAATTTTTACATATCTATTTTTTCTCATACATACTATAAAGCATTTAAACTTAATTTTAATGCTTCCTTTATACATATTTTTTCATAAATTTCCAATAATTCCACCTTTTTTATTTATTGTTTTTATTAGTTCTTAATTAACTTTTCAAACTTTTTTTATCTTTTTACTGCAGAAGATTAGAAAAATTATATTATTTATACTTAAAAACAAATTTTAAAAATATTATAATAATTTTTATATAAGAGTATTTATATAATTTTTTATATCAATTGGAGATTTTGTTGCATCTATTGATATAAAATTATTTTGTAAACATTGATTTTTAAAGTTATTCATATAATTTAAAATTATATTTTGTTGTTGAATAGTATTTCACATTGGGTTATTTCTATCATTTTTATTAAATCTTTTTTTTAACTCGTTTGAATTAATATTCAAAAAGAAACATTTATCAAATAATTTACTAGCCTCAAATATATTTTCAGATAATCAAAATAAATAACAATTGTTGTTTTTATTTAAAAATAATTTTAAAAATTTAATATCCCATAAAAAATTATGATTTTTAAATCGTTTTTCATTAGCATTATTTTTAAATTTAACTATTTGATTTTTTTTATTATACCATTTTCCAACTCAAATTTCATCAGCATCATATAAATTAATATCTTTATTATTTTTTAAATTTTGGTATAAATAAGTTTTTCAAGAATATGATATTCAAGTAATTAATATAGATTTGTTAATTTTATTTTTTTTAATTAAATTTTTAGTATTTATATATATATTCATATTTGAATTATTTTCATATTTTAAATTTATTCATCACCTGATTCATCACTTGATTCTCAGTCTGATTCTTCTACTTGTTCTTTTTGAATTTTCTTTTGTCTTCTATTAAAATTTAGTTGTGTGCTAAATATTAAAGCTGTAATTGCAGGTAATATTATAAGAATAGGTGTAAAAGTTAATAAATGATACATAAAAGAATTTTTTTCAAAAGTTTCTATAAGAGCTATCATAGTTTCAGTATTAAAAATATCTGATCAATATATTACTACACTTAATCAAATTATTATACTTACTACTGTAAGTGGTGCAAAAATTATTCATAATAAATATTTAATTATTTTATTTTCAGAAACTCAAATTGATATTTTTGATTTTGTAAATACTAAAATTAATGATAGTAAATATATTCATAATATTATCATCTCTTTATTATTTAATATATCGTTTATAAGTTTTTCTTGATTTTTCAAAAAACTTAATTCAAATTTTCATTGAAATATTAGATGATAAAAATCAAATCATAAATGCATTGCTAATGCAATTGAAATAAGCAAATAATTTCATATAATAATTCTTATCATTTTATTAACTCATATAAACATAGAGAAAATCAGTAGTATTCATACCATTCATATAAAAAAAAAGTCATAATTGTCTTGCATAGTCTTGAAATAATATTATAAATATTTATATATGAGTTATATTTATACATATATATATAAAAATATGATTTTTTCAAATAAAAAAGCTTTCACTTTGATAGAATTAATTATAACAACTATAATAATATCAACATGAGTTTTATGAATTGTTAGTGTTATAGATTATGGTTTCAAAGCTATATCTATAATAAGACAAGATGTTATAGCAACTAATCTTGCTAGAGAATGAATAGAATGAGTTTTTAATATTAGAGATACTAATTGGTTTAGATGGTCTGGTAGGAGGGATCAATGTTGGCTATTGGAAGATCCTTTATGAGCAAGCTCAGACTGTCAAAGTGAAGATTGGATATGATCTTGAAATTATATTTTATCTTGAACTACTCAAAGTTGACAATTATATAATTATTTAAGTGGTTCTTCTTCAACATTAAATCTTGATGATTGATATAATGTTTCTCAAGACGGAGAATTTGCTTTATGTTCTGAAACTTGAAAAACATGGCATCCTTGTCCTGGGCAAGATAATACTTCTCCAGAAGGAAGATTTTTCCGTATGATACAAGTAAAATGATTGTATAATAAAGAAGATGGTAGTACTTTAAATTCTTGTTCTAATTGAAATGATACTACTCCTAATGATTGTTGAGATGAGACTGCAAAAGAGCTTGTATTTTGTTCTATAGTTGAATATACTTGAAATGGATGAGGTAAAGTTGAATTATGTAGTAGTATTACTAATTTTAAAGATTAGTATTTAAATACTATATATATTTAAAATTAAAATAAAAAGTTAAAATTATGGATATAATTACTTTGGAAAATTTTTTGAATTATGAACCTATATTTAATAAAGATCCTATTTTTTTATTGAATGAAATTAAAGAAAAAGCTTGAAAATATTTAAGTTCAGAAGATTTAAAATGAATAGATAAAGCATATGATTTTGGAAAAATGGCACATGAATGACAAATGAGACAATCATGAGAAATATATTTTACTCATCCATTGAAAGCCACACTTTTTCTTATGAAAATAAGACCTTGATTAAAAAGTATTCAAGCTTGTATATTACATGATGTTATAGAAGATACTAAATATACTTATGAAGATGTAAAAAAAATATTTTGAGAAGATGTTGCAAATCTTTGTTACTGATTAGAAAAAGTTTCCAAAGTTAGATATGAATGACAGGATAGGAATTTGGAAACATTAAAAAAAACTTTTTTGGCTATGTGAAGAGATTTGAGAGTTATATTTATAAAACTTGCTGATCGTATTCATAATATTCAAACATTACAGTTTCATCCAAAAGAAGAAAAAAGACTTAGAATAGCAAGAGAAACTTTAAAAATATATGTTCCTATAGCTCAAAGATTATGATTATCTGTTTTTCAAAATTATTTGGAAAATTGAGCTTTTTATATATTAAATCCTAAATGATTTACTAAAATTTTTAATCATATCAAAAAAAGACACTGAACTAATAATTCTTTTTATGTTAATGAAGGTATGAAAGAAATTGATGAACTTTTGAAAGAAAATTGAATAACAAATTTTAAAATAATGTGAAGATTAAAAAGTCCATATAGAATATATAAAAAGTTAAAAAAATATTCTACTGATGATCCAAATAAAATAATGGATGTATTAGCTTTTAGAATTATTGCTGATTCTCTTGCTGATTGTTATTCAATTTTGTGATTAGTGAATAATAAGTATACTCCTTTAATCAAGAAAATTAAAGATTATATTGCATTACCAAAAGCTAATTGATATAGAAGTATTCATAGTACTGTTATTTGAATGTTTAATTTCCCAGTAGAAATTCAAATAAGAACACAAGAAATGGATTATTTTGCTGAATTTTGAGTTGCTGCACATTTTGCATATAAAGAAAAATGATGACCAGTTTCTATATCTTTGGAACAATCAAAATGGATACAAAAATTACAAGAACTTGTAAATTCTTTTAAAGAATGAAAAGAAAATGAAAATTTTAAAAATACTTTGGAAATAGAGTTGTTAGATAAAAATATTTTTATATATACTCCATCTTGAGATGTTATAGAAATGCCTTCATGAAGTACAGTTTTAGATTTCGCTTTTAGAATACATACGGATGTTTGATTAAAATTTAGAGCTGCTTTTGTTGACGATAAAATAGTTCCTATTGATTACAAACTAAAAACATGAAATATAGTTTCTATCAAGACATATAAAAGAAAATATTCTGCATCAATTTCTTGGTCCAAATTTTTACATAATCCATCATCTAAATCAAAATTAAGTAGATTTATAAGACAAAATGAGATTAAAGATAATATTATAAATGCAAAAGAACAATTAAATGTTATGCTTAATTTTTATTGACTCCCTTCTTTATTAGATAAAGAAAATAAAATATTAAAACAAAATTCTGAAACAAAATTAAATAATTTATTATTAAGAATTTATGATAAACAAATATCTCCTCTTAAACTTATCAAAAAATATTACAATATAATTTCTGATAATAAAGAAAAAGAAAAAAAGGTTGTTCCTACATTTTGTAAAATGGATAAAATAATAATAGAATGATATAAAGATTTATATTATTATAAATGTCCTGAATGCAATCCCAGTTGTCCAGATAAAATTGTAGGTAAAGCAACTAGAGATTGAGTAAAAATACATTCTATAAAATGTAAAGCATTAAAAAATATATCTTATGACAAATTGCTTGAAGCACATTGGGATTGACAAGAATATAATAAATATTATCTAAAAATTGAATTACTTGCAAAAGATAGTCCATGAGTTCTTATACAAGTTATTTCAATTTTTTCAGAACTTAGTATTAATATATCAAATATAAATGTTTATATGAAAAAGGATTGATATTCTTGATTTAATATAGAATTAGAATTTGATAATCCATCCAAGATACATTTTGTAATAAAAGAGTTGAAAAATAAAACTGAATTAGTAAAACTAGTGTCTAAAGAATTATTTTAATACTTAATTAATTATATAATAATTATGGAAAATACAGAACTTATAGAAAATAATGAAGTAAATGAATCAAATGAATTTATTTGAGAAAGTTTGGAAGAAGTACAAACAAATGTTTTTGATCAATTACAAGAATATTGATTTTTGGATTGGTTTGTTACTTGATTTGTTTCTATTTTAGTTTATATTTGGGTTTGGTCCATTTTATGGACGACTAAAGATATTTCTTCAAGAACATATAATATATTTTTACAAATATTTAGTATTGTAATAGTTGCAGTTTTAACTCCAGTTTTTTGACTTCCTATATATTTTTTAATAAGACCTAATAGATTTAAATTTGATCAAATTTACTGGAGAGAAGCATTAGCAATTTTAGTAATAAAATGTGAATATTGTTGAGAACATAATCATAAAGACAATAAGTTTTGTGTACATTGTTGAAGTAATATTGTAACAACTTGTAAAGAATGTAAATCTATTTATCCAAAAAATAATGAATATTGTTATAAATGTTGAGCTCCTAATTTAGAATTAGATTAATACCTTATCTGTTTTAAAATAACAGAAAATACTATAAAAAAATTAAAATTTAAAAAATCAAACTTTTATATTAAAATATTTTGTTTTATTTATTTTTTTCAATCAATTTGTTTTAATTAATCTTTGAGAATATTTTTGTTTTCAAATTAAAATTATTTCAATAAAAAGATTATTTAATAATTAAAAATTTTTGCAAATTAATTAATAAAAAATTAGTTATATTTCTATATTTTTATTCCTATAAGATTCAACAAAATAATGAGTGATATAAGTTTTTCAATTATATTTACGATTACTTTTTTTAAATAAGTATATTATAATTACTTAAAACAATAAAACACAAAAAATAATATATTACAATAAAAGACCATAATTTAAAGAAGAAACATAATAATATTCAATACTACAAAAGTACTATTTTTTACAAAGATGAGTTTAATGTATATTAATATATAAAATGTAAATAAACATCAAGAAAAATATTTTTATATTATAATATATTTAGATAAAATATATAAAATAACAAAAAAAGAATCCACAATAAAGGATTCTTTTTTGTTAAATCAAGGACTATCTTCTTTGTATATTTAAATGATCCAACATAGATCTAGCTCAAGGTGGTAGATTATTCCAAATAGAAGGATTTGATTCTACCAATAATGAAGCTCATTCATAAATATCATCATCACTTGCTCATCATCAATCAAACCAAGTTTCTATATTTGATCTTCTATTATTAATTAAATCATCAATTCATCATCATCTAAGTATTCATTTTATTTTAAGTCTTCAATCACTAATCCAAGATTTATTTAAATTATTATTTATAAGTCTTTCTTGTTTAAAATTTTTATCTGTTAAGAATATTCATTCAACTTCTTGTAAAGAAGAATAATTGTTTAAATCAAATTTAATATTTCAATTTACGACTACAAACATTCAATTATTATTTTTTAAATTTCAATTGATTGTTAAATTTCAACCTATTACTATTAAAGTATAAGGATTTGATGAAATATTACTTGAAATAGTAATATCATTTTTACAAAGATAAATTTCTTCTGACGGAACTTTTTTACATCAAGAAGGATTAGTTACATTTTTAACAGCTAAATTTTTATAATCTTTTACAAAATCTTTCAAAATATTTTCTATAGATTCTGAATCAAACTTATCAGAAGAAGATATTATTGAATCAACACTTGTAGATATATTATCTCAATTAATTTTATAAAATTTTTCAAAAGTATTATCATTTGTAGATAATATTGCTCATTTTTGCATCAAATAAGGTTTAGTTACTGGAAAATTATACTCACAAATTCTATTTGATAGATTAACATTTCTCCAATTAGATCAATCACAAATTTTATAATTTTCAACTTTAATACTTACTTTATGTTCTCAATATTTTCAATCAACCATAGATTCTTTCAAAATCATAGCAATAGAACCATCAGAAATAGATTCTCATAAACTTCAAGATCTAAATCAATTTAATAAGTTTTTATTAAATTTTCAATCTCTTCAAATACAATTCTTTAACTCAGAATATATTACTCATCAAGCATTTTCAATTTTCAATCTACATTTTGCATTATTTTTTATAGCTCACAAATTACTTGAATCACAAGTTGATCAGTATCTTTCTTCATTTTCCATTGCCCACCATATAGGAAGATATTCTCAAACTTGAATACTTGGCGGGTCTATCCATTTACATTTAGCAGGTTCTACAAAAATTTCTCTATCTGGATCTCATGGATCTCATGGATCTCATGGATCACCTGGATCTCATGGATCACCTGGATCACCTGGATCTCATGGATCACCTGGATCTCATGGATCACCAGGATCTCATGATCAAGCTACACAAACTACTAATTTTATTGCTCAATTATTTTTACATAACCATTCAATCCTTGGAAATCAACTATCTTTCCAATCACTAAAACTAGGTATATCTCAAAGATGAGTTGCTCAAGATGGACCACAAAAATCTCATTTCCAATCAGTATCAGAATCAGTATAATTTCATTCAGCTGGTCCACAATAAACTGGTACACCTCATCAACCTGGAGGCTCATCATCACTTACTGTAATAGCTCATTGACATGCTCAAGCTGTTTCCCATCATTGACCCGCATTATTTACTTCACATCTTGTATCATAATCTCAAGTATTACTAAATGTATAATTAAATTGTCAATTAGAATTTGTATTTACTAAACTTCAATTCACATACATTCTATATTCATCTACATTTGTTCAAGCACATGTAAAATTTACACTTTCTCATTCCTCTACAGTTTTATTCTGAGGACTTAAACTATCACATACATAATCATCTTCATCATCACTTACTGTAATAGCTCATTGACATGCTCAAGCTGTTTCCCATCATTGACCCGCATTATTTACTTCACATCTTGTATCATAATCTCAAGTATTACTAAATGTATAATTAAATTGTCAATTAGAATTTGTATTTACTAAACTTCAATTCACATACATTCTATATTCATCTACATTTGTTCAAGCACATGTAAAATTTACACTTTCTCATTCCTCTACAGTTTTATTCTGAGGACTTAAACTATCACATACATAATCTTGCAAATCAGGTATAGTACAATCAGATTGACAATTTGAATGATATCAAGGATTATTAGAATCTGTAATTCAAGGATCACATTTTTCTCCATATTCAGATTGAAATTCACCATCTCAACAATATGAAATTCAATGAAATGCACACTCTTTATGAGAGATAGGATTATCTAGATCAGGTGGTCAATCTAACTGAGTATAATAAGTAATATCATAATCAACTCTTATTCAAAGTTGATTAGGGTTTGCTGTTTTGGAAACTCAATCAAGAATTAAATTAGAAGAGGATTTCAATAAAGTTGTTTGTTCTCATGGGAAATACATAAAAATAGGTTCTCAAAGAGGATTATCTTCTGGTGCTGAATAAGTATCATTTGGAAAATAATATTCAAAATTTTCTGGAAAATTCCAATATATATGAGTATTTTGAAGATTATACCAATTAACACTATATTCTCACCATTTATGAATTAGATTTGATTGAGAATTTGAATTTTTAAAATCATCATATAAACGATATTCTCTTTTATGATAAAGATCTTTTCAAATAAAACACTGATCACAAGCATTAGTATTTTGTCAGTTTAATAAAGGATCAGAACATTCTATTTCATCTAATAAATCAATATTTCAAAAAGAGAATGAAAAAGAAAAAAATATAACAACCAATAATATATATTTTTTCATATACTTTTTATACTATATATATAAATATAAAATTTAATTAAAAATTTTAAATATCTTATACATAAAAAAATATAAAAATCAATATATTTTATATATTTATGCAAATAATGTTAAAATAACAACACTAAATAATACCCAAAAATAAAAAAGTATTAAAAGTATTGTATAAACTTAATAAATGAGTATATTTTAAATTAAAATCCTTAAGATTAAATCCATAATCATTTTTTAAATTTGTTTCAGAATATACTAATATTATATACTTGATATAATACAAATCAGAAACTAAATTATTGACTATTTTTGAATTTTAAACATAATAACAAAAAATAGGAATTATTTAAAATATTTTCTTAAAAAAAGAATTAAGTTTTGACAAAAAAAAATATATTATTATAATTAATTGTAAGTAAATTTTTTAATTCATATTTTAATAAATTAACTATATGTTTAAACAAATAGAAACTATAGATGATTTTAAAATTTTTGTTGATGATATAATAAGAGAAGCTATTGAACTAAATGCTTCAGATGTTCATATTGAACCACAAAAAGAAATTTTTCAGATAAGATATCGTATAGATTGAGAAATTTTTAAATTTTATTCAATTTCTATAGAAAATAAAGATAATTTAATAGCTAGAATAAAAATTTTGGCAAAACTAAAAATTGACGAATCAAGAAGACCTCAAGACTGACAAATAGAATATGAATATCAAAATAATAATTGAAACATTGAAGATATAGATATGAGAATTTCTACTTTCCCAACCATAAATTGAGAAAAAATAGTAATGAGAATACTTAAAAAAGATCCTAAATTATTAAATATAAATTCATTATGATTTATGCAATATAATCTTGACTCTATTAAAAAAACTTTACAAAATAAAGAATGATTGATATTAATATCAGGTGGAACAGGTTCTGGTAAAACAACTACACTTTATTCTATGTTAAATAGTTATGATCCAGAAAAATTTAATATATCTACATTGGAAGATCCTGTTGAATACAAAATTGCTTGAATAAATCAATCTCAAGTAAAAAATGATATTTGATATGATTTTTCTCAATGATTAAAAACATTGCTTAGACAAGATCCAGATATTATATTGGTATGAGAAATAAGAGATAGAGAAACTGCTAAACTTGCTATTGAAGCTTCAATGACGGGTCATTTAGTATTTGGAACTATTCACTCAAACAAATGAGTTTGAGTAATAGAAAGACTTGTTAATATGTGAATTGAACCATATTTAATAGCATCATCGTTAAAGATGGTATTATCTCAAAGATTAGTAAAAAAAGTATGTAGTAAATGTGCTCAAAACACTGAAATAAGTGATGAAGAGAAAAAAATATTACAAACTTGACTATGATCAGTATGGAATTCTATAGAATCAAAAATTCAATTAAAAAAATGAGAAGGTTGTAAAAAATGTTTACAAACATGATATTCTTGAAGAATAGGAATACATGAAGTTACTATTATAGATAAAGATTTTAGTCGTGCTATAAATAAATGAATAAATAATGAAATATGGACAGAGCTTTGTAAGAAAAAATGATATTTAAGTTTATATCAGGATGCATTAATAAAATCTGCATATTGATTTATAAGTTTAGCTAATTCTGCACAATATAACAATTAATTTATATATCAAAATTATTTAGATGGATATTAAAAAATTAATAAATTATATTTCAAAAAATATAGATTATATTTCGAACGATGATATAACTATGATTATTGATTGAAAATATAATGATTTTTTCAAAAGCATAAATGATAAATATGTTAAAGAAAAAGACAAAAAAAAGAAAAAAAAATATTTGGAAATAATAGAATTTATAAATATATTTCTGGAAGATTATGAAAAAAACTGATATAAATATAATTATGATTTATCAAAAGAATATGAACATTTTTTATATTGGTTTAATTATTATTTAAATAATAATAAACTTACAAAAGTAAACCAAGTTATTAATGATATTGAAAAATATTTTTGACAAGAATATTCATCCAAATTATATAAAAAATATAATAAAATTAAACAAAGATATGAATTAGAACAAAAAAAAATAGAAATAAAATCAATAAAAAATAATGAATTAAAAACTATTGAAAAACTTATAGCTAATTGAAATTATTCAGAAGCTATGTCTAGTTGTTTAAAATATGCACAAGAATACGATGATGAAAAAACTATTAATAAATATATTGATAAAATAAATCAAAATAAAACTAATAAATTATATGAACATACTAAAGATGATAATAAAGATTTTTTTGAAAAAATTGGTATGATTGATATCTACAAAGGAAATAAAGATAAAGATAATGGTAATTTCAAAAAAAATGATATAAAATTTTTATACAAAAAATTAGATAATTTGTATTCAAATAGTCATTTAGAGGATTGAATTTCATTAATAAATTATATGAGTGAAACTTATGAATTATATGATAAAAAATTATCTAAATATAAATCAAAATTTCTTGACAAAAAAAGAGAAATTGAATCAAATAGTCAAAAAAATGATTATAATTTTGAATTAAATAGTCTTAGATTAATGTTTAAAAATAAACAATATCAAGATTGTTTAATTAAAGCAAATAATATTTTAAAAAGATATCCTATGATATCAAAAATAGAAATTTTAAATATAATAAAAAAAGTAAAAAAGGAAAAATATAATATAACAAAAAATAGTTGAAAACAATCCTTTGAAGCAAAAGTTGAAAATTTTTTAATAAACTTATCAAATCTAAATAAAAAAGGTATTGATGAATTTTATACAAAAATGGCTTGGTTTCTATGAGCAAATATGGATCTTAAACTTTCTATTCAAGTAATATATGCACAAACTAAAGATTATTGATTAAAAAAATTTATAAGAGAAATGCTGGAATGAATAGATACAGGTATTAAAATGTCTGATATTATGAAATGGTATAAGCAAATTTCTGAAATGGATATATCTTTAGTAAAAATATGAGAAAACACTTGAAAATTATGAGATATGTTTGAAAGTATTGCAAAACATAAAGAAGAAGCTAGCGAAAGAAGAAAAAAAATAAAATCTGTTATGATTTATCCCATTATTGTAATAAGTATTACAATAATTATTTTTATATGACTTTTAGTTTTTGTTCTTCCTCAATTTACAACATTGTTTAATCAAGTATGAATGGAAATGCCCGCACTTACACAAGCTATGATGTCAATAAGTAATTTTTTGAAAACAAAATATTATTTAGTAATATTATTTATTGTATTATCTATAATGTTTTTTAAATTTTTGTGAAAAACAAATATCGGTAAATACATATATTCATATATGGCATTAAAAATGCCAGTTGTTAAAGAAGTAGTTTATAGAAATTATGTAATACATTTGATGTGAAATTTATCTCTTATGTTAAATGCAGGTATTAATTTATTGGAAGCATTAGATATAGTTGCATCTTGAACAGCTAATAAATTATATAAAGATGAATTTAGAAGAATAAGATTTGAATTGGAATCTTGAATTACTTTTAGTAAAGCTGTATGACTTGGTTGAGTTAATAATGCATCTAATTATAATAATATTTATGTACCTATAGATTGAGCATATGCCATTGATATATGAGAAAGAACATGACAATTATGAAAATTATTATGAGATACAGCAGATCGTTATGACAAAGATTTAAAATTAATAATTAAAAATTTACAAAGCTTGATGGAACCATTTGTAATTTTATTAGTTTGATGAGTTGTATTTATGTTTGTTTTATCTATATTTTTACCTATGATACAAATGTATCAAGCTATATGATCATTATAAAATTTAATTATAGCAAATAAAATTATGAATAGTATAATAAAAAAAGTTAAAATGGGTATAGCAAATGTATATTTGATAAATACAGAAAAAGGATTTATATTAGTTGATTCAGGTATGAAAAATAAAATAAATAAACTTGAAAAAACTTTAAATAAAATTGATGCTAAATTAAAAGATATCGTTCTTATCGTAATAACTCATGTCCATTATGATCATGTATGAAGTTTATATCAGTTAAAAGAAAAAACTAATGCAAAAATATTAATTCATAATAAAGAAAAAAATATATTACAAAAGGGTAAAACTAATTTTCCTAAATGAACTATGTTTATATTTAAAATAATATCTAAATTTGGAAGTTTTATTTCAAAAGGTAGTTTTAGACCTGTAAAAGCTGATATTGTAATAAATAATTTTTGTGATTTAAAAGAATATTGAATTAATGCTAAAATTATACATACTCCATGACATACAAGTTGATCTATAAGTGTTATTGTTGAAGATAAATATATTATTTGTGGTGATACTTTTTTTAATCTTTTGCCTAATTGTGTATATCCACGATTTGCAAATGATGAAAAAACATTATTAAAAACTTTTGTTAAAATAAATAAATATAATTTTGAAAAATTTTTTCCTGGTCATGGAGATATTTTTGGTAAAGAAAAATTTATAAAAACATTAAATTCATCTTTAGTAAAAAATAAATTAGCAAAAACTAATTTATAAAAAATCCTTGATTAAATCAAGGATTTATATTTTTAAATCTTAAAAATTATTTAACCATTAAATAATAATTTCAAAAATCTTGTAATATTTCTTTTAAGTTTTTTGAATCATAATTTACACCTTTTATCATATTATATACTTCATCAATACTATTTGCACTAATATTTCAATCATTACTTTCAAGTTCTGCTATCAAAGCATATCATTTATTCTCTTCTCAATCAGAATTAAGTGAAATATAATAATAATTTTTTCAATCCAAAGGATCATTAGGTAAACTATCCATATATCTAGGAATAAGATAATCTTGTATTTCACTAACTTCAATTATTCAATCACTTTCAGGATAAATTCATCTATCATAATGGTAAATTGACAAAGCTGTTCAAATTTGTCAAATATTTGCAAATCTTGCAGCATCTCTAGATTGAGCTTGAGCATATGTACGATCAGGAACTGATGTAGATAAAAACATTCATAATCAAACAATTCATCAAGCTATTAAATATGGTGTTTCAATATCATTATATGAACTAAAATTAGGTAATTGAAAGAATTCATTATCTTTTGCTTGTACATAATTTGAAGGAATTATATGTTCAAAATTATCTATTTCATAATTAATATTTAAATTATAAGAAAACATTTCTTCTCACATTGAATTTATATTAAATTTAGATTTTATTTCATTATCTTTATAAGAAAACATTTTATCCAAATTTATAATTTCTTCTTTATCAGTATTTTCTGTTCATGCTGATCATTGTAGATCAATGTTTTCCCAAGCTGAAAAATCTCATTCAATATCCAAATAATATAAATCATCATATTCTTTTAAATTTCCAGATATTTTTAGATAATCATTATTATGATTTAAATTTCATTTAATAAATGAATCACCTATTTCTTCAATAGGTTCTATAGAAAGATTAAGATCAGTATTATTATAAGATAAATCTCATGATAAAGATGAAGATAAGATATGTTTTTCTTCTCAAGAATTAATTTCATAATAATTAAAAGTAGAATCTAAATAATTATTTTCATATAATATTTTATATTTATTATTAGAGATAATGTCTAATCAAGTAAATTTAATAGGGATATTTGTAATTAAATCTAAACTAAAATAATCTATTTTATTATCAATAAATTTAATTTTTGAAGAAATATCAAATTCATTTCAATTATTTAATTGAAAGTTTAAATCAAAATTATACATTTCATTTTCTTTCTCAAGTTTTCAAATTATTTTAACTTCTTCAGTATCAAAATTTAAATCATATTTATTATCATCATATTTATATAATATATTTCATACAATTTCATTTTGAAATTTTGAAACTAGTTCAAAACTTCAAGAATCTTGATTTCATTCTCATTCCCAAGTAATTTTTTCATATAAATTTTCCAAATTTCATACTGTATTATAATTTATTATTTTATCGTCTTTTATATCAATATTTAAGTTTGCATTTCATCATGAATTTTCAGATTCATAATTAAACTTTATATTTCAAAAAACTTCATCTTCAAAATTTAAATTTGCATTAAATTCCAAATTTTCTCATGCCATTTGCAAAAATGTAGGTGAAAACTTGAATGAAAGTTTGTTATTTTGATATTCAGAATTTAATCAAATCATAGGAGATTTAAGATTATAAGACAATATTTCTCAATTTTGATAAGATAAATCAAAAATAAAAAATCAATCATAATGTAAAGTTTCTATATCTCATTCATTTGTAACATATAATTGTTTTTGTACAAATTTATTTGCATTAGATATATATTCTTTACAAATTGAAGAATTAAATTCAATAAATTGAAGTTCTGTATATTCATCTTTTGAAGAATTATATAAATCAACAAATATATCACAATTATCTTCTTTTATAGATAAATATTTTTTATCTCATTCATTATCAAATTATTCAAATAAAAGTTTATAAGATCATTTACTAAAAAATAAATTAAGTAATTCCTCATCAATTCAATATTTTTCAAAATAAGCATTAGGATTTGAACTTACTAATCATTTGATTAATCATACAATCAAATCATTATTTGCCAAATCTCATATCATTTGTATTATAAATTTTGAATTATCTATTTTTGTATAATCATCATTATTATTAGTATTTCCAAAAATTTCTTCCAAAAATTCAGATTCTCAAAATTTATAATAAACTGATTCTTCATTTGAAATTAAATCAAGATTAGATATTTCAACTTTTTCTTCTCAGAATCAATCTTTGAGAATAAATGATAAATTATTTGCTGATAATCTTTGCTTTAATCAATTATCCATAGACAAAATACCTAAATCAGAACCTGAAAAAGAAATTTCAAAATTATCTATAGAACTATTTAAATCAAAATTAACATCAGCTTTTAAATTTATAGAATTATCACTTTTTTCATTTTTATTAAAACTTATATTATTAATAATATCTTTAATATTATCTTTAATATCAGAAAATCTTCAATCTAATGAAAAATAATAAGCTAAAATTCAAAATATAGCTCAAATCAATAATATAAATCATACAATATATTGTTTCCTAGTCATTTTTAAAATAAATTTATATCAAAATAAAATAGTATACATACAAGTGTATACTATTTTTCAGTATAATTAATTTACATATTTTTTCAACTAAAAATTTGTATATTAAAAATAAAACAACTAATTAATTTTATTATAACTAAATAAATTTAATCTCTTAACAATCTTGATTCTATACCATTAGGTTGTATTATAAAAGAATTTCTTCTCCATCTATCACTGGAATCACTACAATTAACTCAATCAGTTCATTTTCAATTAGGTTTACAGTCCCAAGCAAAAAGTTGTCTCATTCATATTATGTCTTTATAATTATTATATGCAGTATCTCAAATAGATCTTTTTATCATTTTTTCTCTACTATCAGTAGGTCTTTGTGGTGAATTTAATAATGCCATCCTTCAATTAATATATAATTTATTATTAATTTTATTATCAGTATCAGTTCAAACTAATAATCAATTTATAAAATAATCTCAATATAAATAAAGTCATTCAGTTACTCATGTTGATGTAGTATAAAATCAATCTTTATCAATATCAACTTTACTTCATATATCAATCTTAATAACTCATCAATCTATAAAAACTTGTAAATTAGAATTTCATGCTTTTTGATTTTTCTTAATAGTAAGATTTCAATTTTTGATTAGAATTATATTATCAACACTACTTGATGTTAGATCATAATCTAAAACAACATCTTGACCATCTATACAAAATAATTCTCTATCTTTATTTCAAGAATCAATACCTATTGGTCAACTTGTATCATCCCATTGTCATCTACATAGATCAGATGCATTTTTTTTCAAAGTATTCATAGATGAGGATAGATTTACAGTTTTTCATCATATATTAAATGCTTGTTGTTGTGTTGCATCATCTCCAAGCTGTCACAATCTTGAAATAACGGATCTTCTTGAAGCCTCTGATCATTGTTCTCAAAGATAATATCATCACAATATTCATATAACACTAGATACTACTTGCATCACAGATCAATGATTTCTTGTAATACAATTTTGATTAATATCATCGTTATATATAGATCATGTAAATATTAATCTTTTATCTTTATCACTATCAGGATCAAATTTATGTATCAAATCAATTATTGAGTTATCATTTGTTTCAGCAAATAAATCTTCCATACATTTTCTATGATTAACTTTACCTCAAACAAATCATACTCACCGTAAACTATCATAAATAAGACCTACAGGTGTATTGTTATATAATGAAAAACTATCTGCATAATCATTATTAGTAGATCTATTAGTATTATAATCATATTCTCTTCAAGCTTGAATAAAAAAATCTTCAGCATAAAATGCACCTAAATCTCAATATTCAATATGACCAAAAATTGATGTTGGCTCAACACCTTGCCCCCTACAATTTGAATAAAATCATCAATCAAAATCATATCACATATTCATTCATCATGAAAGTGAACCACTCATATATTCATAATTATATTCATCTATAGCATATAATGTACTTCATCTCAAAGGATTAAAATAAAATCATCTCAACTGCTCTTCACAAGTAATTGAATCAGAACTATTTTCAATTTTTAAAGTTTTAGATGAAGCCATATCATCTATATCAGTTAGTATCATAAATCATCAAAAATCATTTCAAACTCAATTATCATGCAAAACATAAAAATGCATTTCTGAAACATTTCAACTAAGAGCTTGAGCTAAATCCTCAAATTCAAGTATTCAAAAAGAATGTGTAGCTCAAATTCAAAGTATAGATAGTAAAAATGTAATAAACATATATTTGATATACAATATTTTTATTTTCATATTTATTTTTATTTAAGTAAATTAAAAATTTATATAAATTAAGTATATAGAATATAATTAAATTTGTCAAGTATTTTTTTAATTTACTTTTATATTATCTAAACTTGATTTTATTCTAATAATTTCATAAGATAAATTGATAAGATCAATTATATCTTTTTCAGATGAAGATTGAATAAATCAATTTTGAGTTTTTAGCAATAAATCGTTTATATCTAAACTATTTTTTCAAATATTTTTGATATCTATAAATCATTGACAAAATGATTCAAAATTATTTTTAAACATATTTTTTAAATATTTAAATTCATTCAATTTTTCATCATCTAAATTATATTTGGAAATATCTATCCCTTCCTCATCAAAAATATTATAATAACTTATCAAGATTAATATAAATTTAAAACTATTTAATAATATATTTATATTTTTATATAAATCATCGTTTATTTTATAAATATTTAAATTTTTTTCAAGACAGTCTATTTGAGAAAGAAAATTATTCATACCAAAAATAGATATTTCTTCTTTTAAAGTTTCAATTTTATCTGTTAAATATTCAACATAAACTCTTTTTTTCTCAATCAATAAAATATTTTCTAGATCATTAATATTAATTCATTTTTTATATAATCATTTTTCTTTTAATTTATCAAAAATCATATCTGAAGAATTCCAAATATAACTTAATTGTATACTATTTATATAATTTTCTTCAATATGATTATATAATGTATATTTCAATACTATTAAATAAAGTTTATCTAAATAATTTAAAATATCATATTTATCTCTTATTTTTTTTGTATATTTTTTTTCATTTATTAATGAGTTTATAGTTTTACAAAAACCAAAATATTCATTATAATATTTATTTCAAAATTTAGATTTTTTTGATATAAAGTCTATTTTAGTTTTAAGTTTAATAAAGATTAATCTTATATCAAAAAAATCTATTCATTTATTTTTTCCCTCTTGTATAGCATTTATTAAATAATTATAATTAAATTCAGATGGTTCATTCAAAAAAACATTAAATATAA
>NZ_JAEDAM010000007.1 GCF_018420025.1 Candidatus Vampirococcus lugosii
AACAAAGACAAAGAACTTAACAAAAAAAGATGATTAGCTGAAGATACTATTACAGACAATCTTATTATCAAATGAAATAATTTACTTGATTTGCATTCATTAAAAAAACAATTTGCTGGTAAAATAAAATTGATCTATATAGACCCACCTTATAATACTGGAAATGATAGTTTTGGTTATAATGATAGATTCAATCACTCAACTTGGCTTACTTTTATGAAAAATAGACTGGAAGTTGCAAGAGAATTATTGAAAGATGATTGAGTTATATTTGTGCAATGTGATGATAATGAACAAGCATATTTAAAAGTTTTGATGGATGAAGTTTTTGGTAATGAAAATTTTGTTTCTGATATAGCTGTTAGGTCTTCAACTCCTAGTTGATTAAAAACAACACACAAGGAAAAAACTATAATTAAACAAAGAGATAGTATAATTTTTTTTACAAAAAAAATAAATTATTTAAGAATAAATCCACAGTATTATAGAAAAGAATATTGGGATAGTCATTATATGTATTTTTTTGATAGAGATAATAATGAAGTTTTAAAATTAAAAGATATTTTACTTAAAAAGTGATTAATTAGTAAAAATCAAAAATTAAATAATCTAAATATTAATGATATTAATTTCAAAGAATTTTATAAAAAAAATAAATTAAATATTTTTAGAACTGCACCAGAAATGCCAGAAAAGATAAAAAAAGATTCTAAATTAAATCCTAACAAAATAATTGAATATTGAAATGAAAATCAAAAACAATTTGCTTGGAATGGTAATAGAATGACTTTTATAGATAAAGCAATGAAGATTGTTGATTGAGAAGAAGTTTTAGCAAACTTATTGTGTGATTTTTGGTGAGATATTGATTTTCAAAATACACAAAATGAATGATGAGTGAGTTTAAAATCTTGAAAAAAACCAGAAAAATTATTACAAAGAATAATAGAACTTTCAACTAATCCTTGAGATATAGTCTTGGATTATCACTTATGAAGTGGGACAACTACTGCCGTTGCTCACAAGATGCAAAGACAATATATAGGAATAGAACAAATGGACTACATACAAGATATTACAGTTGAGAGGATGAAAAAAGTTATAGAATGAGAACAAGGCTGAATTAGTAAAAATATAGATTGGCAATGATGATGAAATTTTGTATATATGGAAACTATGGAATCAAATCAAACTTTTGTAAATAATATAAAATCTACTGAAGATAAACAAGAACTTATTAAAATATATGAACAAATCAAACAAACTTGATTTATAAATTATAATATCAATATAAAATCAATTGATGAAAATATACAAGAATTTGAAAACTTGAGTATAGAAAATATGAAAAAATTCTTGATATCATTGCTTGATAAAAATCTATTGTATGTAAATTACAGTGAGATAGAAGATGAAACTTATAATGTAAGTAATGAAGATAAGAGGTTGAATGATGAGTTTTATAATAATTAGAATTTTTAAAAAATAAAGAATTAGTTATGAAAAAAGAATTAGTAAATTCAAAAATTGATAGACAAAATATTTTAAATAATAATCTTGCAATAAATCAAATTCAAGAGCAAATTTGAATGAAATGATTTAAATTTGAATGAAAAATTTGGTTTACAAAAGAAGAAGTAACTAACTTTTTTGAAGTTACAAGAAAAACAATAGATAATTATTTAGAATCAAATGAAGAAGAATTAAGAAAAAATTGATATGAAATTTTTACAGGAAAAAGGCTTAAAGAAGCCAAAGAAGAGTTTAAGAGGGAAATTGATTACCCTCTATTTTGACAAGAAAACGGCTTATTAAAGGCAAAATCTAATTTATGAATGTTTGACTTCCGTAGTTTTTTAAATCTCTGAATGATTTTAAAAGAAAGTAAAAAAGCAGTTAAATTAAGACAAATAATTCTTGATATTACTATTGATACAATCAATAAAAAAACTTGATGAAATACAAAATATATTAATAAAAGAGATATAGAATTTTTAGAAAGTTCTTTTAAATGAGAAAATTATAGACAAAAATTTACAGATGCTTTGAAAAACTATGTAGATATGTGAAATATTAAATATCCTATTTTTACTGATAAAGTATATGAAGTTGCTTTTTTAGAAAAAGCTAAAGAATATAAAAAAATATTAAATTTAAAAGCCAAAGATAATTTAAGAGAAACATTTTATACTGAAGTTTTAAATGCTATTGCTTGTATAGAAAACTGAATTGCAGATGAATTGGAAAAAAAAAGTCAAATTTTATGAAGAAAATTAAATCAAGTAGAAACAGAAGATATATTTAATGAAGTTTGAAATAATTCATTTTTAAAACCACAAATTGAAGACATTAGAAATAAAATGGCTAGTCGTGATTTATGTTTTAGAGATGCTTATCATAATAAACTTGAAAAATATATTAGTGAAGTTTGAATTGAAGATTTTGAGAAATTTATTTGAGAAAAAAGTAAAGACTTTGAAGAAATATTGAAAGATACAAGTGATGTTATTAAAAGATTAAAAAATAAATAATATGATTATGAAAATAAATTATCCTGATATAGACAAATTGATAGAGTTTCATTATAAAATAATCCAACTTTGATTAGATAAATGAGAATGATGAAGTTTTGGTTTTTTATGATGAAAAGATAAATCCGATTTAAATAGTATAATTGAATTTATTAAAAATGATGATCATTATCCCAAATTAGAAGATAAAATCACTCATTTGATGTTTTCTATAAATAAAAATCATATTTTTGTAGATTGAAACAAAAGAAGTAGTATTTATTTTTCAGCTTATTTTTTATCTTTAAATATTTCTGATAATGATTTAGTAAAAAGATATATTAGAGAATTAGAAGATATTACAGTATATGTAGCAGATAATAAAATTTCTAAAAATTTATTATGAGAAATAATAAATAGTATATTAAATTATGAAGAATATAATGAAGAATTAAAACTAAAAATTTTTAATTCAATAAATTTAAAGTGGTAGTTGCAAAAAATACAACAACCAATAAACAAAAAATGATATGACTTGTTTTATTATTATTAAAATAACAAAATGCAAAATCAACAATTCCTATATCAAAAACTTAACACACTCTCAGAGATGTGAGCTTTAAAAAAAGATATTCCACTTTATATAAATTCAAATTTAAATCCAAATTTTGAAATAAGAGATTATCAAAAAGAAGCTTTTGCAAGATTTTCTTATTATCTTAATGATTTTCCAAATAAAAAAATACCTATTCATTTACTTTTCAATATGGCAACTTGAAGTGGTAAAACTTTCATAATGGCAAGTTTGATCTTGGAACTTTATGAAAAATGATATAGAAATTTTTTGTTTTTTGTAAATTCCACAAATATTATTGAAAAAACAAAAGATAACTTTGTAAATAATAATTCATCAAAATACCTTTTTAATCAAAAAATAAGTTTTGATAATAAACAAATAAATATTAAAGAAGTTGATAATTTTACAACATCTCATACTGATGATATAAATATAAAATTCACTACAATACAGTGATTACATATGGATTTAACTTTTCCAAAAGAAAATGGACTTACTTATGAAGATTTTAAAGACAATAAGATAGTAATACTTTCTGATGAAGCTCATCATATAAACAGCACTACCAAAAAATCAAAATTAAATAAAACTGAAGAACTACAAAAGTCTTCTTGGGAGCAAACAGTAATGAATATATTAAAATCTCATAAAGATAATTTACTTTTAGAATTTACTGCAACAGTTGATTTACAAAATGAAAATATAGCAGAAAAATATCTTGATAAGATTATCTATAAATATGATCTAAAACAATTTAGACTTGATGGTTATTCTAAAGAGGTTGATATTCTCAAAGCTGATATGGAACAAGATGATAGGATATTGCAAGCAATTATACTTAGTCAGTATAGGTTGAAAGTAGCAGAAAAAAATAGAATTTACTGTAAGCCTGTAATTTTATTTAAAGCTCAAAAAACTATAGCAGAAAGTCAAACAAATCTTGAAAACTTTAATCAACTTATAAAAAACTTGAAAGTAGAAGATTTGGAGAAAATACAAAATACAACAAATGAAAAAGTTTTATTAAAAGTATTTAACTTCTTTGAAGAAAATAATCTATCTTTGCAAGATATAACAAATGAATTAAAGCAAGATTTTGCAGAAGAAAATTGTATAAGTGCAAATGATGATAAGCAAGCAGAAAAAAATCAAATCTTATTAAATACTTTGGAAGAAAAAAATAATAGAATAAGAGCTATATTTGCAGTTCAAAAGTTAAATGAATGATGGGATGTATTAAACCTTTTTGATATAGTAAGACTTTATGATTCAAGAAGTAATGTGATAGATAAAAAAACTTGAAAAGTAAAAGTATGACCCCAAACAATGTCAGAAGCACAACTTATATGAAGATGAGCAAGATATTTTCCATTTACTACAGATAAAGCTATTTGAGAAAGTAAATATAAAAGAAAATTTGATAAAAAAGATGATGAAGAATTAAAGATACTTGAAACATTTTATTATCATACAAGTTTTGATAATCTTTATATTACAGAGATTAAACAAGCATTGAAAGATACTTGAATGATGGATGAAGAAGAAAAAAAAGACTTTACAATAAAACTTAAAGATAGTTTCAAAAAATCTAACTTTTATAAAAACTGATATATCTATACTAACAAAAGAAAAGAAAAAGATAATCAAGAAGTTTCAAGTTTGGAAGAAGTATGAATGAAAATAGAAAGATTTGAATTTACTCTTCATACTGGTAAAAGTTGAGCAGTTCAAGTTTTTGAAAGTAGTGAAAATCCATCTTGAGAAAAGATAGAAAAAGAGCCTAAAAGTTTTCAAATCAAAGATATAGATATAAGAATTATCAAAAAAGCAATACAACAAAATGATTTTTATAAATTTGATAACTTAAAAAAATATATATGAAAACTTAAAAGTATTGAAGATTTTATAACAAATTATAGATATCTTTCATCTAAAAGAATTGATTTATATAGTTCAAAAGATGTTTTAGAAAATTTAAGTAATGATGACTTATTAAAAGCAGTGTCTTCATTATTAAAATCTATGGAAAATGAGATAAAACAACAAGAAACAAAATATGAATGAACTACTATGTTTGATGCAAAATCAATACAAGAAATGTTTAAAGAAAAAACAATAAAAGTATCTTCTTATGAAGATTATACAAAAAATCAAGATTGGTTTGTCTTTGATAAAATAACCGCAACTAGTGAAGAAAAGTATCTTGTAGAGCTATTTGAAAAGAAAATACAAGAATTGAATGATAAATATGAAGATATATATCTAATAAGAAATGAAAGACATTTTGCTATATATTCTTTTGAAGATGGTGATAGATTTGAACCTGATTTTGTTCTATTTATGAAAGAAAAACAAACTAAAAAACCTTTAACTTATCAAATATTTATAGAGCCTAAATGAAGTCAGTTTAAAGATGCAGAATGATTATTTTGAAATTCAAAAGAAGCTTGGAAAGAAAAATTTTTATCTTGAATAGATGAAAAAGCAGAAATAATAGATTCTAATTTTGGTAATTATAAATTGATATGATTGCCTTTATATAATAAAGATTTAGAAAGTGATTTTGAAGAAGCTTTTGATGATAGATTTGGTAAATAATTTATTTTTGATATAAATTTATAGTATAGAGAATATTTTATATATAGAAAATATGTAATAAATTTTTTATTTAAGTCAAAAGAAAAATATTAACAAATAAATAGTAAAAAAATTAATATATTTATTTACAATTATTTAAATTTGGTATTTTTCATTGTGTTAATCATGAATTTTTATTAAAATCAGAACAATATTTTGCATTTTTAAGATTCCAAGAACTTATATCTCTATCAAATTCTATAGCTCAATTAAATATATAACTTATATTATCTACATCACTTACATCCCAATTTCATATATTTTGATTAAAAGAAATTGCTCATCTAAACATATTACTCATATTTTTAACATTACTTACATCCCAATTTCATATATTTTGATTAAAAGAACTTGCTTTTCAAAACATACTATTCATATTAATTACATTACCAACATCCCACTTTCATATTTCTTGATCAAAAGATCTAGCTCATCTAAACATATTACTCATATCTTTTACATTACTTACATCCCAACTTCATATATGAGAATTAAATAAATTATTTCATCTAAACATATTACTCATATTTTCTACATTACTTGTATTCCATTTTCATAAATATTGACTAAAAGAACTTGCTCACCTAAACATATTACTCATATCTTTTACATTACTTACATCCCAACTTCATACATCTTCATTAAAAAATTCTGCTCAATATTTCCAATCTTCAAATAATCATTTTTCAAGTTCATCAAATCATGACATATCTTCAATATTACTAGTACATGCCGTGCTTAAATCTTTTCATTGTTTTATCCATTCTAATAATATTCATCTATTTATTACAGTATACATTTTTCAATTTAAAACTTTTGTTTCCAAAGTATCTTTTCATCTACAATAAATAATTCAATCATTTTCTTCCCAAGAATTATTACTAACATTACTACTATTACTATCATTAGAAATTTTAAATAATAACATTATAATAATAATTATTATTATTAATGCTTTTTTATTCATATTTTTTATATAATTACTATAAATAATTTAATCATAGATTTTAAAAATGTATTAAAATAAATTGATATATTATAATATTAATATTTATTTTTTCAAGCTAAAGTTGCTATTACATAAAGTAACAGTTAGTTTAGTTTATTAAATAACTTGCTTTTTTTTATTAAATTATTATAATTTATATATATTTAATATTGAAATTAAATATATATTTATGAGCAATACAAATGTTATAGAAAAAGAGGATATAAATCAAATTCAAGTAATAATAAATAAAAAACTTGAATGAGGTAGTTTGGAAATAATTGAATTAGATAAAAATGAAGTAAAACAAATAGATGATACTTTTGATAATATTAAAGATTTTAGAAGTTTATGAGAAAAAATAACCTCACCTGTAGATAATATAATTAATGAAACATCAAAAGTTATAAAATCTGATTTAATTATGAATACATCAAATAAATTAGAAACAGTAAATTATGATATTCAAAAAGTTTATGAAAAAATAGTAAATGAAGATTGAGCAATTTTAAGATTTTTGAAATCTATACCATTAATAGGTAATATTATTTCATATTTTATGAAAAAAAAATATAATATGAAAGAAATTAAATGACAAATAGAAAATATTTTTTCTTGATTTGATCAATCTTATGAAAGTTTAAATAAATCTATTTATATACAAAAAAACTTTTTGGATAGTCTAGAAAAAAATCTTTGAAAAATAAATAATTATCAAAAATTTATTGATAAAAGATTAATAAATCTTGAAGAAAAATATAAAAATGAAATAGATAAAGATCAAAAAGGAAAATATAAAGTATTTATTGAACAAGTAGAATATTTTTTACAAAATATAAGAATTCTTATAGGAAATTTGGAACTTGCTAGGAAAAGAATTCTTACAAGATTAGATTCTACAATAAAGCTTTCTTTATCTATGAATAATTCAAGACCTATATTTAAAACAATTATTAATGTGGCAATCTTGGAAACAAGTTGACAACAAGCTCTTGATGCAAGTTCTAAATATATGGAAGCAATGTGAAATGCTTTGGAAAGTATATCAGAAGATATACTTGAAGATAAAACTGAACATAAAAATGTTGAAGATAAAAATGAAGATAATTCAAATAATGAAGATAAATTAGTTGAAAATGTAAAAAAACTTAAAAATAATTTTGATGAAATTGAATGATACAGAAAAGAAATTGTAAAACAAACTCAAGAAGTTTAAAAAAAATTTATTAACTAAATAATTAAATAAAAATGTGATTTATGGACTTTTTTTGATGACAATTTATTGATATTATCAATTGGGAAAATCCTGAAGAATTTCTTCTTGTTAAGAAATTTGATAGACCATTAGATGAAATTAAAAATAATTCTACTTTGATAGTAGATCCTTGATATGCAGCTATATTTGTACATAATTGAAAAATAGAAGCTATACAAGATACACCTTGACAATGGACATTAGATACTGAAAATATTCCTTTTATTACATCTTTCAAAAATATACTTAGATGACTTGAATCTCCAGATAAAGCTGCTGTATATTTTTTGAAAACAACGGAAATAAGTAATCAAAAATGGGGAACTAAAAATCCTGTAAAATATGTAGATCCTGTATATAATTTTCCTATTAAACTTAGAGCTTTTTGAAATTTTACATTCAAAATATCAAATATAGAGTATTTTTGGACTCAATATATATGAACAAGAAACGAAGTTACAGTTGATGAAATAAAAGCTACTATTGTAGATAGAATGTTACAACTTATAACAGATTCTTTTGCTGAAGTATGATTGTCTTACAACAACATAGATTCAAATAGAATGGAAATAGCTGAAGAACTTTTCAAAAAAGTAAATGATAATATATGAAATTTATGAATTCATCTTACAGATTTTAGAATAGAAGATACAAACTTTAGTGATGATACAGAAAGATTAATTGCAAAAATAGCAGAACAAACTGCAAATGTAAATACTATAAATCAATTACAAAATGTTAATCAACAAGCTATGCAAAATTATAAAACAACTAGACAACTTGATGCTATGGAAAAAGCAGCTGAAAATGAGTGAGCAGCTTGAGGTATGATGTGAACTTTTGTAGGAATGAATATGGGTAATCAAGCTAATGCTATGGGTAATATCAATGAACAAGATAATTATTGACAAAACAATAATTCTTGACAAGAAAGTTTGGAAGATAAATTAATGAAATTAAAAAATCTTCTTAATAAAGAACTTATAAGTGAAGAAGAATATAATGAAAAAAAGAAAGATATATTAAAATGATTTTAAAATGAAATATAGACCAGATTGAAAACAATTTATAGCAGATATATGGTTTGAAGATAATATACCAAATATAGATAATTTTGTTCAAAAAATTACAAATTGAGTAAAACTTAATATAGTAGATAAATATTCTTACAATTTTTGAATTTGAGAAACTATAATTTATATATTATCTGAAAGCCATTTTGCTATACATACATATCCAGAATATAATTATATATCAATTGATATATACACTTGTTGAAAATCAAATCCCTATGATGCAGAACAAATTATAAAGGAAAGTTTTTCTGTGAAAAAAATAAATATACATAAATTACAAAGATGAATATAAATAATATTATTTTAATATATTAAATTAAATTATATAAAAATGGAAATTACTTGTCCATCTTGTTGAGCAAGACATAATATACAAGCAGGTATGCTATCTGTTGTTTGTGAATATTGCAATAATATAATGAAAATTGAAAGAGATGAAGTTGTAGAAACTTGACAAAAAAGTTTTATATTACCATTTCCAACAGTTTTTGATGTTTGAAAATATTTTTATGTTATAGAAAATAAAAAATCAAACGATAAATTATTTTGAAAAAATGTTGAATATATATCTGATAAAGAACTTTATGAAAGAAAATTAAAAGATTATATAGCAAAATTATATGTATATTGACAAATAAGATATACAAATGATGGCTGATTTTGGGATGATTGGTTTGTAAGAATTTTGGAAAATAAAAAGGATATAGATAGAAATAAAAATTTTGTAATTAAAGAAAATGAATGACTTATAAATATACAATATATATCAAAAATACAAGAAGATATAAATCATGAAATATTTAGTAAATCTGTATGATTAAGTTATAATGGTTATTTCATACAAGAAATATGAACTGCAAGTATAGAATGATTTAAGTGAGATTTCCCTTTTTTTGTAGATAATCAAGATAATAGTAAATATGTTGATTTAGTTGCACAAAATACAACGGCAGAATACAAAATCATATGAAATAATACTTTATTTTTACAAGGAATTTAAATTATCAAAAATAAATTTAAAAGATCGGGAATATAATTGTTAGTAACAATATAAATATTTATTATACAAAAATTAATTCTAAAAAAAATAGGGTAGTTAAACATAACTCTATTTTTTTATTATTATAAATAATTTTAATCTAATTCTATTTTTAATTTTTCTGGAATAATTATTTTAGGAACTATTATTAATAATATATTTTCTCAAGTGAATTTAGTTTGTATTTTATCAAAATAAACATTTTGAGGTAGTGGTATAGTATTACTAAAAGATCATCGAAAACATTCTTGTTTAACTGCTTCTAATGTATCTTTCAAATCTGGCAAAACTCTCTCTCATTTTATAAAAAGATCAGTTCTTTCCAAAAAAACTTCTATACTTTTTTTATTTACTCATCACAAAGGAGCTATAATAACAATTTCTTGTTCTGAATCATAAATATCTATAGGTATATCTATCTTTTCTGACATCTAAAAGATTAATTAATTAAAAAAACATTATTTATTATTATAAATACTTATTACATTTTGTATCTGCAATTTTAAATTATCAGGATCTTTTACATAAAAAATGTGTATATCTCAAGTACTTGAACTATCTCATTCAGACAAAAATTGCATATTACCATAATTAAATATACTTCTCAATATTCAATTTTTTTCTACAGATATAGTTTTTAATTTTCTAACACTAATACTAACAGAATCTCTAGTAAACATTCAAGTTTGATCATAATGAATAATATCATCAGGAGTAACTATAGTAAAATCCATCAAATAATCCATTAATTTTTTTAATAATTTCCATCAATAAATAATAAATGATAAAAGAAATATAATTAAAAAAAAGTAAAATTTGATAGAATTTAATGAATCATCAGAAAAATCTATAATATATCAAATATACAACCAAATTGAAATCAAAAAAATATATAAAAAAGATGGTATTAAAATATATAATATAAGATATATTTTATATCTAAAAAATAATAATACATTAGATTTTCAATATTTTTTAGTATATTCTTCATATAAATCATAAGATAAATTTGTATCAAAACTTGATAATATTTTCATTAATTTAATAATTAATTATTAAAACTCTTTTTTATTGAAAATAAGTATAGCGAAAAATAAAATAATTACAATATAAATTAATGATACAAAAACAGAAGAAAGAATATGTAAAGGAGAATAATATGAAAGATTAGGAGAAAGTAAAAATTCTTTCATACTTAAATCTTGAAAATTTGGAAATAAATAATAAACTACATTAACCAAATAATATTGAATAGAATCTTTATCTATTTTGGATAATTCAATTAAATAAAATTTAACAAATGATGTACTATGAGAAATAGTATAAACACAAATACTTATTAATAAACTAATAAAAGGTGAAGTAAATGTAGAAAAGAAAATTAATATTGAAAGTAATACTAATATTTTAACAAAACTAAGACCTATTGAATACAAAAAATTAATATCAAAAGGAATTCAATGCAAAAATATAACTAATAAAAAAGCAATACTTAATATTAAATATACTAATAATAATATTCAAGAAAATCATAAAAATTTACCCAAAATAAATTTTGCTCTAGAAGGTGATTTTGATAATATTAATAATATTGTATTTTTTGATAATTCAGAATATAATAATGAAGATCATAAAAATATAGTAGAAATAAGTCAAAATATTTCTATCAAAGATAGAGAAAAATCAATTATTATCTTTTCTGATTCAATAAAAGCTAAAGAAGACAATACAATTGTAAATAAAATAAATCAAGTTGCTACAAAAAGCATTAAATACATTATTTTATTTCTAATAAATTCTTTGAAAGTATTTTTTGATATAGTAAACATTATATTATATAATATTATAAATAAATTATTTATTTAAGAATTGAAGTATAAAGAACTTTTACTTTTTCTATTTTATCTCATGATTCATTAAGTTCTATAACTTTAAAAGTTAGAGTATCTAACTTAACTATTTCTCATTTTTTAGCAAAACTTTTTAAATAAGTAAGTATAATATAACTTATCATATCTTCTTCTCAAATTTTATCTTGTAATTCATCTGGAATATTAAAATTTTGAATATTAAAAGACATAATAATTTCTCTAAGTAAAACATCTCACCTAACTATCAATTCATTTACTCAAACTTTAACGATATTACTTTCTTCTTTGGAATCAGATTCATCTCTAATATCGCCCAACATATCTTCCAAAATATCTTCAAAAGTAATAATTCAATCAGTTCATCAATATTCATCCATAATTACTGCAAAATGATGTCAAGTTTTCTTCATTTTCAAAAAAACATCAAAAACATTTGCAGTTATAGGAAGTTTAAATACAGGTCTTAACTTAAGATCTCATATTTTTTTCTCCAAATTATTTAAATTTATAGAATTTTTTAACATTTCTCTAATATTCAAAATTCATATAATATTATCTTTATCTTCTTCATAAATAGGAATTCTAGAATATGGTTTTTCCAAGACCATTTGTATTGCATCTTTAAGTTTTGTATTTGAACAAATAGCAAATATTTCGGTTCTATGTTTCAAAATTGAATCTACACTTCTATTATTAAAATCAAAAAGATTTTTAACAATCATACTTTCTATATTTGAAAATATTCACTGTTTTTCTCATTCATCTACAAATATTTCTACATCACTCCTAGAAACACTTTCATCGTTTGTACTAACTGATTTACTTATTAAAGTAGTTAAGAAATCAAAAAATATAACAAATGGGAACAATATTCTAGATAAAAAATCTATAAAAGGAGATATAAAAAGTGCATATTTTAAGTAATATTTATTTGCAAAAACTTTAGGAACTATTTCACCAAAAAACAATATCAAAGTAGTAATCAAAACAGATATAGCAAAAAATCAAATCGCTCAAGATATAGCAAATGATTTTACAATAATATCTCAAATACTTGATGCATAAATTGTTAATATAACATTAACTAAATTATTTCATATAAGAATTACTATCAAAGTTCTACTAGAATTCTGTCTTAATTTCAAAAGCAATCTCGCTAATTTTGAATTAGAATTAACAAGTTGCTTTATTTTATAAATAGGTGAAGACATTATAGCAATTTCTGATGCTGAAAAAGCAGCAGACAAAAATAACAATAAAACAATAATTATTATTTCAGACATTTATTTTAATATATTTTAAAAAAAACTTAATATTTTATTAATTAAAAGTAGAAAAATCTGGAAATATCCTTATAGAAACTTTTCACAATATATCTTCTTTTGTAAGAAGATGGTCTTGAGAATCATCACTAAAACATCAAACACCAAAACAACATCTAGAATCTGTACTTTCTTGTCTATTATCTCACAAAACATAGTATGATCAACTACTAACTTCAAATTCATCTATTCAACATTCAGCAAAAGTATTTCATTCATTAACAAGATAAGGTTCATCCAACTTATAACAATTTTCTCATCATCCATCATTATTATCACAAATATAAACATATCAATCTATTAATTTTACAGTTTCTCAAGGCATACCAACTATTCTTTTAATATAATTAATACTTCTAGATGGAGGCAAAAAAACTACTATATCTCATCTTTGATAATCTGAAAACCTTGGAGAAAATTTATTTACAACAATAAAATCACTTTCCTTAAAAGTAGGATCCATACTTTTTCAAACTACAGTAAATGGATTAAATAAAAATATTCTTATAATCAAAACAATTCACAACACAAAAACCAAAAAAGCTATAATATCAAATATATCTATTAAAAAACTTTTTAATGTTCTTTCTTTTCTTTCATTATTCTCAATAATATCTACTATTTCATTATCATGCATAGATTAATATGTATTTATTATTTTTAAAAAGGAAGATCTTCATCATCTTTATTTTCATTATTTGATGAATTTCATTTATTCAATCATTGTCCTGACTTTCAATCCAACAATATAACATTATCCGAAACTATTTCAGTAGTATATCTATTATTTCAATTTGTATCTTCCCATTTCTTTGTTTTTAATCTTCATTCCAAATATACTTTTTTACCTTTTTCAGCATAATTTCAAATTATATCTGCAAGTCATCAAAAAGCAACACATTTATGAAATTCTGCTTCTTCTATAGTATTTCATTCACTATTTTTATATCTTCTATTAGTTGCAATATTAAAATTTACAACTGATACTCAATTTTCTCAAATTTTCTTTAATTCAATATCTGTAGTAATTCTTCAAATTAACATAACTTTATTTAAATCCATAATAATATTATTTATAATATAAATTATAAGTCTAAAAATAAACATTTTTATTAAAAAATCAATTGATTTTTTAATAAAAATATGTATATATGTAATCAATGTAATAATTACATTAAAAAATAATATTTTGCCCAGATGGCGGAACTGGTAGACGCGGTAGACTCAAAATCTGCTAACCTTATGGTTGTGTGGGTTCAAGTCCCACTCTGGGTAATTAGTAATACTACTAATTTTAATTTAGTAGTTTTTTTATTGCCAAAATATTTTTTTGTAATTGTTGACTTCTTTCTTTTCTTTGTGTATCTGTATAAAATACTGTATTACAAAGTAAATTATAAATAGTAAGATTTCGATCTTGATCAGAAATTTTTTTTCAAGTAATATTTTGTAATTCTTTTTTTACTAAATCTCATTTTTCAAAAAAATCCTTTCTTCAAAGATTATCTAAATCACTATCTTTCATAATTTTTTCTAATATATTTTGTGGTTTAATAATAGGTTTAGTTACTATTATTATAGATTTTATAATATCTATTCTATCTTTTGGATAATTATTCTTTAATAAAAAATCTTCACACATTTTACTAGAAAGTTCTTCATGATTTTTAAAATCATATTGGTATGCAACATCATGAAAAAAAATAGCTATAAAAATTATTTCAGATAAATCATCATTTATTCATTCTTTTTCAATAAGATATTTTGCTCTATCATAAACTTCCAAAATATGCTCCCAACAATGATAATAATATCAATTTTTTTTATTATCTTTCATAATTGATTCTACATAATTTTTAGATTTAAATACAATTTCTGTAATCATTTTTAAATTATATTATATGTCATAAAATATTTTTTCAAAATTATCGTTTTTTAAATTTAAATTAAATTTATTATAATTTAATCATTCCAAATTTGAAAGAGAAAATCTAAATAATATAAGCTCATTTTTATATTGTAAATATTTAATAATTTTTTTATCATTATCACTTAATAAAAGAAAATCTGAAAAAATTATAATTATTCTTTTTTTATTATTTCACTTTTCTTTAAGTAAAAAATCAGAAAGTTTTGAAGTATATTTAAATCAAAAATTTGGAAAACTAAAAACTTTATATCTTGGTATATTTCAATATATTAAATTTTTAACTTTTCTTCACAATCAAATATTATTTCATATTTTTTTATAATTTATTTTATTTCATGAAAAATATGAAACAACAATATTTGATTTATATTTTCTTGAAAAAAATAATAACTGTTCAAATATAGAAAATATTTTTTCCTTTACAACATATTTTCAATTATAACCACTCCAATTTTTATTTATATCAAAAAAAACTAATATTTCTGCTTCTTTTGGTTGTTTATATAAATTAACTATTAAATCTTTTGATTTAGAACTTAACTTCCAATTTATATGTCTAATATCATCTCAAACTGTATAAGTTTTTGTATCCTGCAATTCAATTCAATCTCATTTAAAGTATGAATTAAAATCTCATAATATTTTTCAAGATAATAATTTTTTAAATTTATACTCAAATATATTCATATTATAATATAATTATTTTTAAAGTCAACAAACATATTCTTTATCATTCCATTTTACTTTACCAAAATTAGTAACTTGTATTTTTTCATGTCATTTTCAAGCAAGCAATATTATATCTCAAGAATTTGATATTTCATTTGCCAAATCTATTGCATTAGCTCTATTAGGAATAATATAATAATCATTTCATAATTTTCTATTTACTCATTTTGATATTTCATCAATTATTTGATATTTATCTTCAGTATCAGGATCATCATCAGTAATGATAACAACATCACTTAAATTATCAACTTTCTCTCACATTTGTGGTCTTTTAAATTTATCTCTATTACCAGGAGCACCAAATACTGTAATTATTTTTGTATTATCTGAAATTTCTTTCAAAAAAGTTAAAACACTTTCTAATCAATTTGGAGTATGAGCAAAATCTATAAACCAATTTTTATTATTATGAAATAAATACTCCATCCTACCACTTAATGGTAAAAAATTTTCCAAAGAAACTATAATATCTTCTATTTTTATTCAAGAAATTAATCAAGCACTAAAAGAAGCTAGTATATTATAAACATTAAATTTACCAAGTAAGGAAACACTAACAGGATATGTTTTTCAAAGATAAAAAACTTCAAAACTAGTTTTATCAAAATTTAATTCTATATTATTTGCTTTTATTCAAGCATTAGTATTTATACTAAAATCAATTGATTTATCAAATCATATATCTTCATACCAAATTCTTCATGTTCTATCATCTTTTGGAAGAACTGCCAATTTTTCATTTTTTGAATTCAACAAAATGGAATCAAATAATTTCTTTTTTGTTTCAACATAAGTTTCAAAATCACCATGATAGTCCAAATGTTCTGGAGTAATATTTGTCAAAATTCACATATCAAATTCAACTCATTCAAATCTATATTGATCAAGTCAATGAGAACTTACTTCCAAAACTGCATATTTACATCACTTTTCTTTTGCATAAGCAAGAATTTTTTGTAATTTAAAAGGATTTAAAGAAGTCATTTTGGAATTATTATCAATTTCTTCATCTCATATTTTTATTGAAATTGTAGTTACCAATAAAGTTTTTCATAAATTATCATTATATATTTTATGTAACAAATTACAAGTAGTACTTTTTCCATCAGTTCAAGTTACTCAAACTATAAACATACCTTGAGAAGGTTTTCAATTAATTATAGTAGCAATATTTGCTAAACTTTTTTTATATATTTTATAAAATATACTTTTTCTCAAAAAATCTTTCATTTTATTTTTAATTTAAAATTAATATAAAAAATATAATTATAACTATATATAATGTTATATATTTTTTTTTCAATAAAAAAAACTCCAAAAATACATTTGGAGTATAAAAATAAACAATAAATTTTTATTTAATAGCTTTTTTAAATTCAGCACCAGCTTTAAAAGTAGGAAGACTCATAGCTTCAATCCGTATTTTTTCAGATGTTTTTGGATTCCTACCTTCTCTTGCTTCTCTTTTTGATTTCTTAAAAGTACCAAAACCTTGTATTCTTACTTCTTCTTCTTCCTTAACACCTTCAATTATACAATCAATAAGTGTATTAAGCATATCAGCTGATAATTTTTTGGAAACTTTATGATCCAAATCTCACAATCTATCTGCAAGTTTTGATATCAACTCTGTTTTTGTCATCATTATTATTAATATAATTAATATATATAAAATATACTGTTATTATATATTCAAAACTATATTTTTCAATACTTTATATAAAAAGTATATTATATAATAAATTATTATAAAACGGTTAAATACAGTTAAAATCTAATGTTTCTAATAAATAAATATATAAATTAAATTATCTAATTGACACATAAAATATATTATATATAATATGTTTTTTATTTTAATTTAGATTTTAACTTATTTATAGCCCTTGAAGCCCTTTGTCTTACATTATCAATACTAATTCAAAGTATTGTAGAAATTTCTTTATTTGATAATTCTTCAACATATTTTAAATGAATAATTTCTTTTGATAAATCATCAAGATTTTTTATTTCTTTATTAATCAAAGAATATTCGTAATCAGATTGTAAAATATTTAAAGATTCTGATTCTTGTGAAACAAGATCATTAATATCATTATCTTTTCATAAACTTGCATATTCATCTAATTTAAAATTTGATCATTTAAAATAATCTTTCATAGTATTTTTAAATACTGTCCAAACCCAAGAATTTAAATTATAATTAGTATTATATTTTCATATTCAATTCCATATTTTTAAATAAAAATCTGATATAATATCATAAATTTCTGAATCAGAAAGAAAATAATTTGATTTTAAATAACGGAAAAATATATCAATAGATTTTAAATAAAATTCATTAAATGCTGATTTATCTTTTTTTATAAGTTTATCTATAAAATCATTTGAAAAATTAAACATTTTATATTTTATATATTAAATTATAATTTTTGTATACAATAAAAAAATTGAAACTAAAAAAATTTTTTATTAGTTTTTTTATTTTCATCAGTTTTTTCTTCGTTATTTGATGATTCAATATTAGTTCAATCATCATATTCAAAATTTCTATTTTGTAAATCTTGAATTAAATCTATTATATTTGGATCATAATGAGCAATTTTTTCCAAAAGCTCAGCTGCTAATTCTCATCAAACTCTAACAGCATATTGATATTTTGATAATTCTCAAACAACATTTTTTAAATCATAATTATCTTGTCTTGCTTTTTTTATAGAATCTAAAAGAACTTCATTTTGAGCTTCATATTCCTTTTTTTCATGTTCAATCTTTTCCATTTCTTCTTTTAATTTATTATTGGAAGAACTAAGATTATTTACAATATCTCTCTGACCAAACTGATAATAAAAATATAAATATCAAATTATAAGTCCAAAAGAAAAAGATAAAATTAAATATACTATAATCATAATTAAAATAAAATTTATTAAAATAATAAATGTTTTATATTTATATAAAATATTATTTCAATAGATTTTACTATATATAAAAAAATTAATAATTTGTTAAATAAATGTTAAATAACAAAAAATATATTAATATAATTTTTCAATATTTTTTCAACAATTTAACAAATAAAAATATTTATAATTCAGTATTTTACTAAACTACAAATTTTTAACAAAGATAATATTATTATTTTTATTAAATAAATTTATTATATATATTTTTATATATAAAACAAAAAAATAAATATGTGTATAAATACACTTAAAAATAAATATATTGACATTTTTTATATAAAATATACTTGAAAATAAATTAAAAAGTATTATAAGAAAGATAACTTGTTTTATATTTTATTTAAATATTTTATATATGAAATATACCAAAATATTTTTTTATATTTTTACAGTTTTATCTATATTTTTTTGATTTACAAATTCTATTTTTTATAAATTTTCTCATTTTCCTGCCAACAATTTTGAATTTGAAGAATTTTATGAAAAAAATTATAATATATTAAAGTATTCTTGAAATACTAATGGTTCAAGTAATAAAAAAATTAATTTATCAGATATACAAGATGTAATTAATTCTTTTCCTTATATTTGATATATGCAATATACTTATTATCAAAGATATTGATTTGAAAATACAAAAGATAATAATTTAGATTTAACTAATTTACATAGAACTAAATTAAATTATCCAATTTTTTCTATAGCATATGAAAAAAATTATATTAGTTTCATCTCAATTAATAATTTAAATGATCAACAAATAAATACAATTTGAGAAAAATATCAGTTTGAATCTTGATCTATAATAAGTAAATATCTTGATGACTGGTTTATAATTAGACAAAATTCACCCAAAGATGTATCATATGTATATGAATATGAAAAATATTTTGATATATTGCAAAAATTTATTGAAAAAAATTTAGTAAATTATCAAATATGACAAAATCCATTTTGATATCATGAAATAAATGATTTTTCAGATAATATAATTCAAATTTGAACATTAAAAAATAATAAGTTAAATTGAATAATATTAGATCTTAAAAAAAATATGCCTTGAATTTTAGTTTCTGTTGAAAAATATTGACAAAATTATTTAAGAGATGAAATTATGATGCAAAATATACAAAATCTTTATTTTAATGTAAAAAAATATAAAGAAACAATGTGATGATTACCTCAAGATTTATGAAGTTTAAATCCTAATTTTTTGGATATTACAAGTTTTAATGATTACTATCATAAATTAAAATTTACAAAAGAAAGTAATTTATGTTATAGTGCTTGATTTATTCCAAAATCTAATGATTTCAAAAGATTATTTTCATTTGAAATAAAATGAGAATATTGGATGTCTTATGTTTGTTATTAATTTATTTTTTTATTAAATTAATTATTTATATATAATAATATTTATTAATTTTATTAATAAATTATTGGCAAATTTTGTAATATTTTTTATAAAAATATATCAATATACAATATCACCTGATAAATGAATAGCATCAATTTGGTTAAAATGAAAAATATGTATACATACTCCTCATTGTAGTAAATATAGTATACAAGTATTAAAAAGATATTGATTTTATCCTTGAATAATAAAAGTTATGGAAAGAGTTTCTTCATGCCATCCTTGGAATGATAATAAATATGATCCAGCATATTTAAAAACAGTTTTTTTTAGTAGTGCAGAAATTTGAGTTCCATTTTTGGAAAAATTAAATAAAGATAAAAGATATGAAATAAGTGCTATAATTACACAACCTGATAGACCATACGGTAGATGACAAAAAATAAATGAAAATGTAATAAAAAAAACTGCTAAAAAATTAAATATAGAAAATATATTAACACCAAATAAAATAAATCCAAATACTTCACAAGAATGAAAAGATTTTGTTGAAAAAATTAAACAAATAAATCCTGATATATTTATTGTTATTGCTTATTGAAAAATAATTCCTATACAATTACTTAATATTCCTCATAAATGACCTATCAATATACATTGATCATTATTACCAAAATATCGTGGTGCATCTCCTATTCAATCTGTTTTTTTGAATGAAGAAGAAAAAACATGAATTACATTGATGAAAATGGATGCAAAAATGGATACATGAAATATAATAAAACAAATTTCTTTTGATATAAAATTTAATTGGACTGTACAAGATATAATTGAAAAATTTATTGAAATCTGACCAAAATTTGTTTTGGATAATATACGAAAATATTCAAAAAAAGAAATTTGAGATATTAAACAAGATGAAACTAAAGCTATATATTGTAATAAAATTATTAAAGAAGATTGAAAAATTGATATTTTTAATGATTCTATTGAAAATATTTACAAAAAATATAGAGCATATAAATTATGGCCAAAAATATGGTTTGAACTAAATAATAAAAGATTTATTATAGAATATTTGCAAATAGATCAAAATAATTTTTATTTATATAAATCATTATCAATTTTGGACAATGAAAATTTAAATAAATCAATATTAAATATTAAAATAAAACCTGAATGAAAAAAATCAATATCTTGGAAAGAATTTAAAAATAATTATATAAATTAATTTACTAAAATAATTATTTTTTGTATTTAAAAAATATTTAATCTTTATGTATTTTAAATCAAGCTATATGTACTCATTTTTCTTTTGCTTTCTTTTTGAGAAAAAAATATCAAATGATCATACCTATTCAATTTATTATAATTCAAATTCAAATTAAATAAGCTACTATTTCAGGAAATATAATTATAAGAATACCAAAAATTATCATAAATATTCAATATATAATCATAGTTTTTTTAATATATTTAAGTTGATAAATTCTTGTTTTTGATTATAAATTGATTATACATATATATGAAATATATTCAAGATAAAATTTATAATAATTAATTTATAAAAATATGATACATTTACATTGACATAGTCATTATAGTTTATTGGAAGCTGTTGGTAATCCTTCAAAAATAGTAAATAAAGCAAAAGAATTAAATATGGAAAGTATTGCTATTACTGATTATTATGGTATGTATTGAATAATTGAATTTTATCAAATAGCAAAAAAATCTTGAATTAAACCTGTAATTTGAGTTGAAATAAATTTTACGGAAGATTTTGATAGATCATGAAGTGATTGATTTACTAGTTTAGTTTTGTTAGCAAAAAATAATGAATGATATCAAAATTTAATGAAATTAGTGAGCTATGCAAATATTAATTGATTTATAAATACACCTAGTGTAGATTTGAAATGAATAAAAAAATATAATGAATGATTGATAGCTTTTTTTGGTTGAGAAGAGTCACAAATATGAAAAATGATTTTAAATAATGAAAATGATGATTTTATCAAAGATAAAATAAAATATTGGAAAGATATATTTGGAAATGATAATTTTTTGTTGGAAATAATTGCTCAAGATGAATCAAAAAATAAATATCTAAAAATTGTAAATAATAAAATTGTTGAAATAGCAAATATTACAAATACTAAAATGATAGTAAATAATAATTTTTGTTATATAGAAAAATCTGATAAAGATGCATATGAAGCATTAATTAGTATTAAAGATTCAAAAGCATATCAAGCTTGAAATATAAAATGAGATTTTCATATAATGTCAAAAGAAGAAATTGAAAATATTTTACAAAAAAATTGATATACTGATGAAATTATTAAAAATTTAATAAATAATAATATACAAATATCTCAAAATTTAAATGTAGAAATGGATTTATGAAAAATTCTTTTTCCAAATTATGAATCTGATGATAATATAAAAGATTTATATGAATCATTAAAAGATATTTTAGTAGAAAAAAATTAATATTTTAATCAATCGTATAATCACTTAAAAACAGATTTTATAGTATACCGTTTTTTTTCTTTTACAAAAAATAATATAAGAAATAAAAACCATATAGTCTGAATTCATAATCAAAATATATAAAAAATTATTTTTGATATAAAGTTAGCATTTTGTTTAATTAACATAATTCTATTTCTAGATTTTTGATATGCCATATTAGGTTCTCATATAAATGATTTTTCTGCTTTATTTTTTGGTCTTTCCATATGATATATTTTTAGTTCATTTGAAACATATATTTTATATCAAGCATTGCTTAATGTCCAAGTAAAATTAAGGTCTTCATAAACAAAATTGAAATATTCATCAAAAGGATGTTTTTTAAAAATTTCAGTCTTTGCAAAAATTGAATTTCATCATATCATTTTAACTTTTTTAAATTTTTTATTTTTATTGTAATTTAAAACTACTTTCCCAAAAAATGGATTTAAAGATTTAATTCCTTGTGATTGAATTATTCAGGTTTTTCTATACATAACTGTTGGACAGAGAATATTTTTTTCAAATTTTGTTTTATTTATTTCTGTTTTATTATTTAAATATTTATATTCAGATAAAGTTTTTTTAAAAAAGTCTTTTTCAAAAACATTATCATCATCTATGATATATAAATACTCAGTTTTAACTAATCCAATACCAAAATTTCTTACATAGCTTACTCAATTATTTGGACAGAAATTATAATTAATATTTGAAACTAATTCTATTCTTCAAAAAATATTATTATCTATATTTTTACTTAAAAAATATTTGGAAACATTAAATTCATCTTTTGATAAGAATTTATCAATAATTATATAAACTTTTTGAGCTAAAATATCTTGTTTGGAAATACTTTCTATTATATCTTGTAATTTTGATATATTTCATCTTGATGGAATAACTACTGAAAAATTCATTTTTTATAAATGATTATATATATAATATTGAATATATATTTAATGATTTATTATTTATTTTCAAGTTTATTTTATATTTACAGATTTTTTATTTTCAAAAAAAAAATTACTCAAAATAACAATTTTTGTTGTTATCTAGAGTAATTAAATATATTTAATAATTACTTCTTACATTAAACATAGTTTGTAAATTTATTTGATACTTTTTCAATGTGTCAGAATTTACTCTTCATGCCCAAGCTCATCAATAAAGTTTAGCTTCAATATTTAATTTTATATATGGATTTATTTGAGTTCAGTCTTCATTCCAAGATAAATTTGGATTCTTGCTTGGATATATTGCCAAGTTCCAATCAGTTATTGTAATTTCATTTGAAAATATATTTACCCAACCATCATCTTTATCATCTGGTAATTTATAATCAGAATATGCTCATCAAACAGAATCACCACTACATTTGAATCATAAACCATAATCGCATGCCCAAGTATCTATTTGTCAATCATACATTCAAGGAGAATTTAGATCAAAATCATGTTTTTTACCAGCATCAAATCATCTTAATCTCAACATTTGAAGTGTATACAATTTATTTGTATCATCATCTATACTTCATGAATTATTCCGATCACCAGTACCTACCAAAGCTCTTCTTATCAAAATTCTCTGGTCTCATGCCTTATTTTTTAGATATATTTCTTGAACATTTTTATTTTTAAATAGAGAATCAGGTCAATGTCATAAATCCAAATCATCATCATCTCATACTGCTCATCATGTACCACTTACATTATCTCATACATCCATAAATTGTCTAGCATATTGTCAATAAGATTGAGGTTTTCATACTAAATCAGTATCATTCCAACATCAATTTCGATCTTCTATACCATCACTAGACGACCACTCACTTAAATCATCTTTCTTTCATCTGTAAATTTTATTAGGATCTGGAACTGTAGTATTAATACTACTACAATGATATAGTTGCCAATTATTTCAATCAACTCAAGTTTGCCAATTTTTATTTCCGTAAGCAGTAAAATTATCACAATATCATTCACTATTAACTCAATTTGGTGATCAAGTCCAAACAAAACTATCTCATCATCATCATCATCAACTACATCATACGATAGATCTATTGAAATATTCTTCATAATCTATAGTAAAATCTGATACTACAGCATTTAATCTCTCTAGCATAAAATATGTATTTTCAGTAAGAGTTTGTCTA
>NZ_JAEDAM010000040.1 GCF_018420025.1 Candidatus Vampirococcus lugosii
CAGTTTTTTCTCTTAACTCTATTTCTTTTATTTTTTCTATCATAATATTTTCATTATTTATAAATATATATATATATATTATAACTATTCTTACTAAAAAAGCAAAATATTTTTAGTATAAATACATTTCAATCATAAATAACATTAATCTCATCTTGTGAAATATTTTGCATATGTGCAGATATAGCATATTGACAAATAATTTTAGGATCTTCAAATTTATCAACAAAAATTAAATCAAAATTATTTTTTATAATATGATAATGTTCTTCAAAAAGACCTAGATCAAATATTGTAAACAAAAAGTTTTCTATTTCATTAGAACTTAAACTATCAAATCAAAAATTTATTAAATCGTTAACAATTTCAACTAATAATTCATTATTATCTATATTTTGCTCATTATCTATATTTTCCAAATAAGAATAAAATACAAATAATATTATTTTACTATAAGATGCATTTTTATCTATCAATATATTTAATATAGAATTATATCAAATTCATTTAATTTTATCAATTTTAAATTTATATTTTAAATCATCAAAAAACATCTCTACATATTCAAAATAAGATTTTGGATATGAATTAGAAATATATTGAATATCTTCTTCAGTCAAAGAAGAGAATTTTTCATCAAGTTTATTTATATTCCAATTACTAGCTAGTTTTTCACTTCATTCCAAACTTCAACATAATTTCATTTTTATTTTGGAAGAAATTTCTGAATATCTTCTAAATTTTTCTTGTACATCATTTCATTCAAAATCCATAATTTTCTCATCTAAATAGTTAGAATTATCTTTCATAATTATATTAAACATTAAAATATTAAATAAATTCTTGTATATTGAAATAAAAGTAATTGTCAATATATAATAATTATATTTTTATATAAATAAATTAGAGAAAATTTGGAAAATTTTTCAAATAAAAAATTAAGAGATAAAACAGTTATACTATATTAATCTCTTAATTTAAAAAAAACAATAAAGAACTTATATTACATATAAACTAAAAATTATAAGATTGATTCAAAATGCAATATCTTTTACATACCAGGAATACTTGGCATAGATCATCAAGCTCATCCTCATCACATCATATTTGCCAAATCATTTGGATCAAAACCAAGTATTTCTTTAGTTTTTTGCATAGCAACTTCTTGTGCTTTTGTTTGACCTTTTTCAATAGCAGCTTTGATAGCATTTTCTATATCTTCTTTTCTAGATGGATCAAGCAATGTTTCATCTTCAATTTTAACATCTTTAACTTTCATTTCAGCAGTTATATCAATCAGAACTCAACTTTCCCTAGCTCTAATTATAGTATTTTTCATAACTTCTTGCAATTTTTTATACTTATGATACATTTGTGTCATATCTCACATATTTCAAAACATTTTATATTTTTTATATTAAATTTTAAAATAAATTATTTATTATTTTCATTATTAGAATTCAAAAATTCATAAAGCTTTTTCTCAGCAACAAATGGAGTTTCCCAATTTATATCTTTATCAATATCAAAATATTGAGAGACATATTTCAATATAAAGAATTTAGATAAACTATTTTCAGAAATATTTCTAACATCTTCTTTCATTTTATTAAGATCTTCTTCAGATAATTTTTCTAAATAATTTTTCATAGCTGTTTCTCAACCTAATCTTTTTTCAAAAGCTTTCATTCTAGCTTTTTCTTCTTCTTGTATTAATGTTTTAGGAATAGTAATACTTAAAGAATCACTTATATCTTTTATATATTTATCAGTAGTATCCAATAATTTCTTTTCAAATTTTTGACCTTTAATAGTTTCAGTAATTTTTTCTTTTAATTCAGCAAGATCTTTAACTTCTCATTTAAAAATTTCTTGTATTGTTTCATCATTAATTTCTGGTAAAACAACAATTTTAATATCAACTACAGTAAAAGATATTTTTGATGGCAAATTTTCATCTTTTTTGTAAGTCATAATATGAGGAAAAGAATTATGTTCATAATCTAATTCAAAAGTTTCTCATATTTTTTTTCATATAAAATTTTTCTCTATAATTGAATGTTCTTTAATATCTTCTCTTCCAACAAACATTGTTGAACTATCAAGAATATCTCACTTATCATCAACAAAATCAATTTTTATTTTGGCTACAGTATCTTGTGTTACAACTTCAGCATCTTCATATTTAGCATATTGTCTCATTAAATTATTTATAGTTTCATTAATTTCTTCTTCACTAACTTCAATTAATATATCATCCATTTTTATTTGAGTCCAATTTTTGTTATTTTCTACAACTTCTGGATAATAATCTAATTTAAAAGAGCATTCAAAACTTCAATCATTAGTTTTTTGATTGAAATCATATATTTGTCATATAAATTTTATTTCTTTATTTTCATCCAAAACCTTATTTAGAGAATTATATACAACCTCTTCATATATTCACATATTAACATATCAAGGATCTAATTTTTTTTCTATAAGTCAAATTGGAGCATTTCATTTTCTAAAACCTGGAACTTCTATATCTTTTCATAATTTCTTAAGAACTTTTTCTTTATATTCTCACATATTTGCCAAATCTTCAGTAACAACAATTTCATAATTACATTTAACTCATTTATTAAGTTTATAATTCATATACAGATTATTTTATTTATATAAAAATATATTGTTTTAATATAAAGATAATATAAATATTTTCAAGAGAAAATTTTGTTTAATGTAATTACTGTTCTACATTATTTTTTTGAAAGAAAAATTTATAGATACAAATCTACTCTTATCAATAAATATAAATAATTTTTTAAAATTAATATCTATAATATTGCCATTGAGCTGGAATTCATGTATTACTATAATCATTTAGATTATCTATAATTCATCAAAAATCATCTTGAATAATAATATTATAAAGTCTAATTTCTCTTGCTCATTTAGGATTTCATACATTTTCCAACTCCAAAACGAATTTAGCAGTAGTATTTCAACTTATATAATTAATAAAATCTCAATTATTATTTATTTTCAAATATCTATTATCTTCAATATCTACAAGAGATGCACTACCATAAAGTTCATTATTATATTTAAGTAAAAATTTAGTATTTTTATTTGCCGTATTCAAAAAATTTCATGCTAGTTCAAAAACAAAACTATTCATAGTTAATCTATTTGCTCAAACAGCAATTTGAAAAGCATAAGATTTATAATAAGAAGTTTCAAAATCTTCATCAAAATTAATTCAAGGTCTAGATTTTAAAATTAATTTTTTCTTTGTACTGGAATAATCTGACTGAATATTCATAGGATTTCAATTTGAAAAAGAATATACTAATAATCAATTCTTTACAGAATCAATAGCATCCGTAGGATTATTTCAAATAGCAAATTCAAGTTCTCATATATGATTTTGATTTATAACTTCATTAAATTGAAAATATACATCAAGTTTCATAAATTCATTTCTTGGCAAGAAAAATCAATTTCATCAAATATCAAAATTTATAAAATTTTGATCAACATATCAATTAGTAATTTTTTTTCAATCATATAGCAAAATTGCATCATTTATTAAATAATTTAAATCTAAATCATCTCAAATATTTTCTAAATATAATTTCTTTAACAATCAAGAATCAAAATTTGCTTCCAAATTTAAAGAAAAAATATTTTCATAATCAGTAAAATCAAATTCTAAATATTGTTCATTTTCATTTATTTGTGTATCATTTTCATAGTTTTTTCAATCATTATTTTTAATTTTTTCTTCACTTTCAATTTTTTCCTCAATTTTATTTTCTTCTATATCATTATTTTCAATTTTTTCTTCATTTTCAATTTTTTCCTCAATTTTATTTTCTCCTATATCATTATTTTCAATTTTTTCTTCATTTTTATTTTTTTCCTCAATTTTATTTTCTTTTCTATCTTGTATATCTTTAATATATTCATTTGTAAATTCTGATATTTTATTTAGTATTGTATATATTCTTTTATTTTCTTCAAAATCTGTTAATATTTTTTCAATATTATTTAATACAAGATAAGTTTTAAATTCTTGATTTTTATATACATTTTCCAAATTTTGCAAAAAATTATCAAGAGTTTTTTGATCTTCATTATTTAAAGTAAATCAAATCACAGTTCAAAAAGAAAAAACAATAAAGAAAAAAAATGTTAAAATAAATTTCATTGAATAATAAGATTAATAATTTAAATATATAACTTCATATACGAAATAAATAAAATAATGCAACAAGAATTTTTAGATTTTTCAACAAAATTAGTAGATATTTTTATAAAAAACAAAAAATCTTTAAATTACTTAATAATAAATTGACAAATTAAATATAATTATATATAATATATGGTAGTTTAATTAATTTAATTTTTGTGTTAATGTTAAAAGATTTGTATAATTCTTATGTAAATAAAGATTGCAATAAAATGAAAGATCTTTTAATTTCTTTGGAAAAACAAGATCCTGATAGTCCATATCTAAAAAAATATAAACAAATGTATCAAAATATTTGTAAAGATTGACAGAATTTACAAAAAGAATGAAAAATGAAAATATGATGAAAAGCTATACAATGTACAAATTGTTTAAATTATTTGAGAACAAATAAAAATGTAAAAAAAATTTATCAAAATTATAAAAACTGAAAAACTAAACAACTTGAATTTAATTGTGAAAATTGCTGAATAAAATTCGTTTGGCAACAACATAATATAAAATCAATTTTTCTTGAAAATGTTTGAATATGAAAAAAAATAAATATAGAAAATAAAAATTATACTATATCTTCTATTATAAGATATAAATGACGAGAAAAGAAAAAACATTTAATAAATTTGGAATACAATGAATACTTGCTTATAGATAATTCTTTAAATAGATATTATCTTTTTGAGATAGAAAAAAATTTTAGTTCAGGATTTAAAGAATATAAAACAGAATTTAGTCGAGAAATTACTCCTCCTTTTTATATAAAAAAAATAAATTCTTCATATATAGAAAGCAATAAAGGAAATTTAAGTATATATAAAATACATGAAGTTGATGTAAAAAAAATTAATTGAAAAAATTTAAAATCATATTTTGCTTGAAAAAAGATTATCTTGTATTATTTTTCTTTTTCTTGAAAAAATTATATTCTTGAAAAAGAGCTTTATTGAGAACAAAAAAAAATTTGAATTTATCAAATGGAAAATATAAATTTAGGTAAAAATAAAAAATTTTATGAAGATGAATGATTAAATTTATTTTATAATAAATTAATTGCTACCAATATAATAAATGAAAAAAATTCATTTATATTTTTTATAATTATACTAATAACTTATGTAGGTATTGAAAAGATAAAAGAAGAAATACTACGAATAGCATGAGATTATATAATAATATGATTTTGACCAAAAATAATTATATTGTTAATATTAATAATATTAATAATATTAATTTTTCATAAATATATATCAAAAAAGTTATATAAAATAAAATCATATGAACAAAAATTTATAATAAACTCTTTTGCAATATCATATTATGCAATAATATATTTTATATTACCAACACTTATAATTTTTTTAATTATATATTTTTTGAAATCAATAATCTTTACATAAGATATTAATATATAAAAAACAAATTTTTATTTGAAAAATATTAATATATGTGTATATACAATACACTATTTAATTAATTTAATAAAATATTTATGAAAAAAAAATGTATAGATTATGCAATGGATTATATTTACAAATTTCCTAAAACAGAATCACAACTTAAAACTCAATTATTTAAAAAATGATATAATGATAAAGAAATAGAAATAACAATAAAATTACTTAAATCTAAAAATTATCTAAATGATAAAAATTATTGCGAAATTTATTTCAATTCAGAATGTGTAAAAAAATGAAAAGCATCTTATATAATAAAAAATAAATTAATTCAAAAATGAATAGATAAATCTATAGTTCAAGAAGTTTATACAAATATGGAAAACGATATTTCCAAATGAATTAAAAAATGAATAATTAAAGAAATAGAAAAATATAAAAGTAAATGATTTGAATGATTTGATATAATAAGAAAACTATGAGCTAGAGGTTATTCAATGGATGAAATCAAAACAGCTATATAAATTAATTAATTTTAAATATATGTTTAAATATAAATTCTTGTAATTTAATCAATGGATTGTAGATAAATCTTTTGAAAAAATTAAATATTTTTGTATTTATCAAAACAAATGGAAGTAAAATTCAAAGAAAAAATCAAGCAATAATATCTGTAGGCCAATGAATACCTCAAGCTATTCTACTAAATCACATAACAAATGCAAATATAAAAAGTAAAAAAGAAATATTTATAAAAAATTTATTTTTTCTTTTAATTCACCATAATAAACTACTTGTTGCTATAGCTATACTTAAAGTCATATGATCTGATGGGAAACTTATATCTGGAAGATGTTCCAATATTAAATTTTTTTTGGAAGAAATATGATCTTCAGGTCTATCTTTAATTACAAAAAATTGAAACATTTGACTTACAAACATAGAACTAACACCAGAAAAAAATATATACAAAGATGCATATTTATAATTTATATCTTTATTAAATATTCAATAAATATATAAATATATTAAATATAGTGGATAAGTAAATACAAAAATATCAGCAGTAATAGGAATAGTTTTTGATAAAAATTCATTTTTATCTACAAAATCATTTGCAAATTGTAAAAATTTTTTTCACCATTCTGGCTCAGTTAATTTTAAAAACATTATATAAATTTATTTATTAAATTTTAAATAATTTATATTTATATATTTTATTGATTTTTGCAACTTAAAATATATAGAAATTATTTATTTGAAATAAAATAATAAATCATTATATATAATATATATTTAATTAGTTAAAAAAATTATACTTTAATGGAAAATATAAGTTTATTAAATTATTTACAAAAAACTAAAGCAGTATCAAGAAGAGATTTTGTAGATATGATAAAAGAAGAAGCTGTATTTATTAATAATGAATTAGTATTAGATATAAATAAAAAAGTAAATATATGAGATATACTTACAGTAAAAATTTCTGAAAAAGAAGTATATGAAGAAAAAATAACAAAAATACCTAGTTTCAAACCTGTAATAGTAGCATTTAATAAACCAAAATGATATGTAGTTTCCAAAAATGATAAACATAATAAAACTATATATTCATTATTACCAAAAAGTTGGCATAAAGATTTTTATTATATAGGTAGATTAGATAAAGAAAGTCATTGATTATTGTTATTAACAAATTCACCTCATCTTGTAGATTTTTATGAAAATCCAAAAAATAAAATAATAAAAATTTATGAAGTAAAAATAAATAAACAATTAAAAACTAATCATATTAGCAAATTAAAAAAATGAAATATGCTTGATAAAGATTGAAATATTGATAATAAAAATTGAGAATTATTATCTTTTTATGATATACATAAAATAAAAGATAAGTATGATAATGAATTTTTGAGAATACTTCTTAAAGAATGAAAAAATCGTCATATAAGAAGATTATTAAAATCTGTTTGATATGAAGTAACTGATCTTAAAAGAGTAAAAGTTGGAAAATATGAACTATGAAACATAAAATTATGAAAATATATGATTCATAAATCAAAAGATACTAAAAAAACTTATTGAAAAAAAGAATATACTAAAAATATTTTACTTTTTTAGTAAGAATAGTTATAATATATATATATATATTTATATACTAAAAACATTTACTAATATTAGTATAATTATCTAATTATTTGAATTTTATTATTCAACAAACTAGATAATTTTTCCTTAAAAGTTAAATTAAATTCTCAGCAAATAGCCTTAATTTTTTCTATAAAATCAAGAAAATTAGGAGTATATGTATTTTTTAATACTTTTTTTAAAAATTTCCAAACTCTTTCTATTAAATTTAAATTAGGTGAATATGGCGGTAAATAACACAGTTTTATTCACAGTTTTTCAGCTAAAATTTGAACTTCTTTAGCATGATTATATTTAGCATTATCTAAAATAATTACTATTTTTTTTCAGTTTCTGTACTCATTTCTAATTTTATCTCATCTTTGTAGAAAAAAATTTCTAAATTCTTGATTTAGACAAGGATTTGCAAGAAAATAAAAATAGATTTGTGTACTACACAAATTTTATTTTAAATAATTTAAATAATTTTTCTTGAAGTTCATTTATTTGTTCTACTTTATTTATATGTATATTATCTATTTTAAAGTAAACTTTACTTAAATTTTTTAATTCAGTTAATAATGTATCTAATGTATATTCTTGTAATAAATCTTTAACTTTTAATCTAAAATCTTGAAGTAAATAATAACTAATAAAACACATAAAAATATGTCATT
>NZ_JAEDAM010000041.1 GCF_018420025.1 Candidatus Vampirococcus lugosii
CATTATTAACTGAATTAAAAAATGTAAGTAAAGTTTACTTTAAAATAGATAATATACATATAAATAAAGTAGAACAAATAAATGAGCTTCAAGAAAAATTATTTAAATTATTTAAAATAAAATTATAAAATTTGTGTAGTACACAAATCTATTTTTATTTTCTTGCAAATCCTTGTCTAAATCAAGGATTTAGAAATTTTGTTCTACAAAGATGAGTTTATTATTGCAGAAGGTTAGTTTTTACTATATTTTTACTTTAATAATCTATTGAAATATTCGATAAAAAAATTATATATACATATATTTATTTATATTGTTTTAACTAATTTATATAGTATGTCAGAGTCTCTTTGAGGATTTTCTTTGGAAGATGGAAATCTTGGAAATACAGTATCAGAAGTAAGTCAAGAGGATGTGAAAGCTGTGCAAAATGATCAAAAAAAAGCAAAAAAAGTATTTTCTGATATCAAAAATCAACAAAAAAAAGATAAAATAACTGCTACATTGTTATCATGTATCTTGGAAAATATAAATGATGAGTTATTTGTAAACTTTTATTTATTTTATAAAAAATCTTGAGTTTCAATAAATAGTTTATTTTTTATTTTTGCTCCATTTTTATGAGATAGGTTAGATATGGAAATTTTTTTAGTTTTAAATTATGATAAACCTGATAAATTTAATAATATTTCTTCTTATATAGATTATCTTGATTGATTTATTAAAAATTTTGATTTTTCAAAGCAGGTAAAATATGAATTTGTAAATTTAATTGTATCTATTATTTATAATTATGATCTTTGAAAAGCTTATACAAGTTTATCTGATTTGGATGAACCAGATGTTTACAAAAAAAAGTTAATTGATAGTATTTATAGTGAATTATTTATATAATTAAAATAAACTATATGAAAACAGTTCTTGAGATAAAAGAATTAGAAAAATCTTTTAACAACAATTTTAAAAAAGTAAAAGTTTTGAATTGAGTAAATATTGTTGTTTGAAAATGACAAGTATATTGATTTTTGTGACCAAATTGAAGTGGTAAAACTACTACATTAAAATGTATATTGTGATTTTTGAAATATGATTCATGAACAGTTTCTATATTTGAGCAAAATCCAAATCAAAATAATTCTATTTTTAAAGATATATGATATGCACCAGAAAATGCTTACTTTTATGATCATTTAAATTGAATTGAATTTCTTATTTTTATGTGAGAATTGTCTTGATTGTCCAAACAGAAATCAGAATTAAATTGAATTAATCTTTTGGATAAATTATAACTTTCTTTTGCCAAAACTAAAATGGTAAAATCTTATTCCAAATGAATGAGACAAAGATTAGGTTTGGCAGCTAGTTTAATTAATGATCCAAAAATAGTTTTTTGGGATGAACCTATGAGTGGTCTTGATCCATTAGGTAGGATGGTTGTAAAAGATTTAATGTATGAATTAAAAGAAAAATGAGTTACATTATTTTTTAATACTCATATTTTGTCGGATGTACAAGATATTGCAGATAAATTTGGTATAATATATAATTGAAAAATTATTTATGAAGATATGACCAAAAATTTAAAATCAAATTTGGAAAATATATTTAAAGAAAAAATATATGAAAATGAGAAAGAACTTCAAATAACATAATTTATAATTTAGTATTACAAATGATTTTACTTATAGATAAACCTCAATGACGAACTAGCTTTGATGTTGTTAAAAAAATTAGAAATAAAGAATCTTGAAAAAAGAAAGTATGACACTCTTGAACATTAGATCCTATGGCAACTTGATTATTAGTTTTGTGAACTGATAAAGATACCAAATTATTGGAAAGTATACAAAAATTAGATAAAGATTATATTGCAAATATTGATTTTTCTGTTTTTACAGATACATGGGATATGGATTATCATAATGAAATTATAAATTATGATACAAAAATTATGGACTGAAAATTTTTTTTGCAAAAAGAATGATTAAGTATTTTATCTCCTGATATATTTGATATAAAAAATAAATTAGATTTATTAATTCCAGAATATGAATTACCACTTCCTGCATTTAGTGCAAAAAAAATTAAGTGAAAAAAATCTTATGATTTAGCTAGGAAATGAAATATACTTAAAAGATCTCAAAATATGAAAATGTTTAATTATGAAATAATTGATTATAATTTCCCAAATTTGAAAATAAAATTTACTGTATGAAGTGGTTGTTATATTAGATCTATTGCTTATTGGATTTGAAAAGAATTTAATTTATGATGAACTTTATCATATCTTAGAAGAACTAGAATAGGAGATTATGATATAAAATATGCAAATACTATTTTATAAATTTATTATTTAATTTCATTTTTTGAAATGAATAGTCCTGAAATTATTAATTGAAATATAAAAACATCAAAAAATTGAACATTTGATAAAATGTTATTGCAAAATATAGAAAAAAATTTTTTTCGTCAACAAGTTCCTCATATTTCTCAAAAAAAAGAAAATTTAAAAGAATTATGACTTGATGATGAAAAAGCAAAATATTGGGAAGATAGATCATGTGGTTATATTTGTCTTTTGATGTGATTAAAATATTTTTATGGTGAAATAAATTATGATATAGAAAATATAGATTATGATTCTACAAAATCTTATGATTTTTTTGATTTTTATAATGCAAAAGAAAAATCTTATAAGTTTTTTACTAAAGAAAATGGTTGGTTGCATTATTGATTATTACAAATGGCAAGAGAATTATGACTTTATTGATTTTATAAAAAATTTCCAAAAGAAAAGCAAAAATTTATGATTTCTTTAGTTTCTTCATTAAATGAAAATTATTTTGTAACTGCTAGTGTATGATTTAAGTGATCTATTTCTCAATATTCAAAAGATTCTCATCTATTAGTTATTTCTGGTTATGATATTGAAAAAAATGAATTAATATTGAATGATCCTTATAATCAAAATGAATCCAAGGTTGATATAGATGAATTTTTGGAAAAATTTAATTGAACTGTGTTTATGATTGCTGAAAAACCTGATGAAGAAATGTTGGTTAGTTCTCCATTTTTGATAGAAAAAGATAATGAATGAAAATGAAATTTTACTTCTCTCGTTGTTCATCAAGATGAGACTTCTGCATTAAATTTAGTTGAATCTTTGGATGATGTAGAAAAAATATTTTTTAGACAAAATTGAGAAAGATCTTTAAGATTTCGTGTATGAAATATATTGTTGAGAGTAGATCCTAATAGAATCTTTACAAATGAATGAGCATTAAAAACTATTTTGCAATTAAATAAACATATTATAGATTCTCAAATACAAGATGTAAATAATTATTATAAATATCTTATTGAAAATCCTGATCAAATGACTGAAGAAATTTCTGATGCATTATCTATTGTTAAAAATATAAAAAATTATTTATTATCAAAATTAAATATAGAAAAACCTGTTGTTGCTATTCATAATAATAGATTTATGGATATTTCAAAAAATTTTAAAGAATATGAATTTTATCAAAATAATGATATTCCCAAAAATTGTTTTGTTATAGTTAATAATTTTTCTGATTTTGAAAATTTGATGAAAAATTGAATAAGTGTAGTTTTGATGGATAAAATTGATTGAGATTGATGATTTTCTGATTTTGCAAATATTGAATGAATTAGATATTTTAATATTGAAACTTGATTCAATAATTCTGATATTCAAAAATCATTTTATAATAAAATTTCATCAATTATAGAATTATCTTCATAAATTAATAATTTATATATTTTTTGATATTTGTAATGAAAAAAAAGTTCTTTGTATATAGTTTTTTGTTAATTTTGTTGTCTTTTTTATTTTCTTTTTATTTACTAAATAAAAACTTGATAATAAATAAACAACTTGTAATAAATCATTGAGATTGATTTAGAAATTTAATATCTGATTTTTCTTATTTAGATAAAATTTCATTATTGGCATATAACAAAATAAATAATAAAGATACTTCAATTTTTCCTTGAGTTTACAATTTTAGTTGATCATATACCAAAAGTGAATTTTTTGAAAAAATAAATAAATGACCAGACAAAAATTATACTTATATTACAATAATAGAATGACGATCTATTTATGATATAGATGATTATCTTGCTAATAATTGATATATTAATTTTTGAGATTATATAAATTATGTATCTGATAAAAAAAATATTTCAAAATATATAGAAAAATATGAGTTTTTGAAGTTTGATTTTGAAATAAATAATTTGGAATGATTTCTATATCCTGATACATATAAAATAGATTTATGATGAGATTTTTTATGACAATTAGTTGATTTGCAATTGCAAAATTTTAATAAAAAAGTATGGGAAATGCATAAAAATGATTTTGATTGATTTAATCAAAAATTAAATAAAGATTGAAATAATTATAATTTAAGTTTTTATGATATTATTATTTTGGCATCTATTATAGAAAAAGAAGAAAATCTTAATCAAAATAAACCAGAAATAGCATGAATTTTTATAAATAGATTAAATTCATCATGTCCTTGAGCTTTCAGAATTGATGCCGATATTACATTATGTTATTGATTAAAAAAACCTTATAAATATTGTACTAGTTCGGTTATAGTTGAAAATTTATATGATTCTGATAATTTATATAATACTAGGGCAGTATCTTGACTTACACCAAGTCCTATATCAAATCCTGAATTGATTACAATTGAATCTTTATTAAATTATAATAGTACTAACAAATGTTATTATTTACATGATAATAATTGAAAAATACATTCAAGTGTCAATATACAAGAACACAATATATTAAAAAGTAAATATTTAAATAAATAAAAAACTTTTATAAAAATTGCATTTTAATATATATTATATATAATAGTTAGTATTTATAAACTAATTAAAATCCATACGATGAAATTAGAATCTATTAAGGAGAATTTGTTAGCTTTAGTTTTAGCTTTTATTCTTGCTTTTAGTATAATGTTTGTATTTAGTACTACCGATTTACTGAAAGCTGATATATTGTGAATACAAGATAAAGAAGAGAATATAAGATGAGATGTTTATTCTAATTTAACTTGATGACAGCTTAAAATAGTTTCAAACACTAATCTTAAATGAATATCTGCGGCATCTTTTACAGTTGTTTATGATCCTAGTGAATTAGAAATATTGGCATCTGATTTGGATTCTAAATATAATTTTAATACTAGTTTTAATGAATGAGTAGTAAATATATATATTACTGATATATGAGAGATAAAATTGGAAGATGAAATGTTTGTTATAAATTGAATTTCTTCTGATTATATAGATTCATTAAATGTATCTGATTTTATGTTTAATTTTACTGATTGAAGTTCAGATAGTCCTAATATTACATCTAATTAAAAAATTTATTTTATATTAAAAATTCAATAAACAAAATGAAAATAATATTGACTTTGATTCTTTTTATTCTATCTTTTTGAATATCATTTTGAATGATTGCTGATCTTGATGTATCTATAGAAAAAGATACAGCCGATATGAATGAAACTTTGGATATGACTATTAGAGCATTAGATGCTGATGGTAATGTAGTTGATGATCATGTTTGAAGTGTGCTTATGGTTATTGAAGGTGGTGGTTGATTTGAGTCTGTTGAGTTTCCTAGTGATTGAATTTATGATTTTACTTTGGAAGATCAATGAGAAGTTATATTTACTAAATGATTGACTTTTTTGGAGTCTTGAGAATTTACTATTTTGGTAGAAGATTTGATGGATCCTAATATTAGTTGAACAGCACAAATAAATATTTCTGGTTGATGAAGTGAATATCAATTTGATGTTGATATTTATTCTCCAGCTAATTGAGGAACTGAAACTAGTTCTTCAATAAATGTTATATGAGAAACAAATGCACCAAATACAATATATGAAGTTTTTATAGATTGAGAGATGGTAAAAGAAGATATAACTGATGAAAATTGAGCTATAAATACATATATACAAAATACTTATGAATGAAATGTTTCTATGATTGTTAAATTACTTGATTTAGATTGAAATGTTGTTTGAGAATCTGATGAAATAAGTTTTGATTATTATCCAGAAGATGAAGAAGTATTTCAATCTTTGGAAATAAATCCTTGAAATGAAGTTAATCAATGAGATGATATTGAATTTATAGTTTATACTTCTGATAATGTAGAATCTGTTGATTTGAAATTGGAATGATATCAATCATATTCTATGGATAAAGATTCTAATGGTAAATTTGTAAGAAATATTAAAATTGATGATCCATGATCTTATGAAATTTGATTGGAACTTATGGCTATGTGAAATATGGAAGAATATGATAATGTTGATAATATTAATATATTGGAAAAAAAATTAATAGAAAATGTTAAATTTGTAAAAAATAAAGAAAATAATTCAATTTCTTTTGATTGGCAATATAGAGGACAAATACCAAAATTTATGTTTACATATGCTAATTCTCAAGAAGATGTGATGTCAGAAAATTTAAGAAATGAGATTATAGTAGATGAAAATGAAACAGTTTTGGAATGAGTTGATCTTGATGACGATTTTTATGTAATAGTTTATCCTTTGGATCAAAATGATAATGTTGATTGAGAAGAATCTGGTTTGGTTGTGATTGAATGATCTATGATGGCTTCTCCTAGTTGTCAAGTTTCTTGAATAAAATTGAGATTAGAAAAAATAAATTGAAAAAATTATATAGTTTGGGATGAAATAGATTGAGTAGATACTTATGAGATATATATGTCAGAAAATGAAGTTGCAAATATAAGTGAAATGAAAAAAGTTGCAGATAGAAAGGAAAATAAATATGAATATCCATTTGATCCTGATTCTGAAGAAGAGATTTATAATTGGTATTCTGTAGTTGCTAAATGTTCTGACTGAGAAAGTTTTAATATAGATGGTGTTACTAAAGTTAAAGTATGACCGGTTACTAATATAGTTCTATTTTTATTATTTTCTGTTTTTATTTATATGTCTTATTATATAATTTCTTATTCTAGGAAAAACTAATATAATAGTATTATATATGTAAATATTAATAAAGATATATATTTCTTTAAAAGAAACTATTCATAAATATAATTGAAAAAATTAGTCATTAGATGTAATATATTTGGTTTTTTATATAAAACAAAAAAAGACACAGTTTTTAAGTTTATTAAAATAATGTCTTTTTTTTTGTGTTTGAATTTTAAAACTTATTCTCTACGAATATAACTTATTTTTTAATATCTTATAAATAAAATATTTGAACCTAAAAGTAAAAATGTTCTAAAAAACAAAAAATATAGAAAAAGAGTTGGAAGATGCTATAAAAGAGTAATTAATTAATTTTTAAATTATCTGTTATTAATTTCTTAAAATCTTGTATTCATATTGCTATTTTTTTCATCTCTTTATTTTTTTAATATTACTAAATCTCTTTCATTATATTTTTTTGATCTTCAAAATCAACTTTTTTTTGTTATATTTCCATTTTTTGCCAAGGCAAAAATCAACAAAAAAACATGATAGAAGAATATATCATGTTTTTTTGTTAACTAAATCAAAATAAGTAAAGAGTCAAAGAGAACAAAGAGTCAAATATACGATGAATGATTTTAAAAACAAAACAGATCATTCATCGTTATAGTTCTAAGGCACAGACTACACTAAACCCGAGAACCTTACTATAGGTAGAGCGGTTCACAGTAACGAAACTCGAAAGCAGGTGGCGGGACCAAACAGTACTACCAGACTCAGTACTAGACCACCAGTAACTGTAGATACCTAAACTGTAGAAACTACCAAACGTAATGCGGTAGCCTGGTAATGAAGATATAAGTCATCACATCTTACTATTAGGACCACTTGCATTCCATCCTAAACCATCACATCTCCAGTTGATATTTTCAGAATCAGTACATCACAAGCCGATTTCTAAGGCTTGCCACTGTGCATCAGAAGGAAGAGACCATCAAGCTCATAATTCTTCACATACAGTCATAGCAGCATCCCAATCATATAGTCTACCGTATGTATTACAATTGGAAATATCATCATCATAACACCATGAATTTCCTGCACTTGGAGTGTGTTTCATATTGGTACTAGTCCAACAGTTTCAGTCTGGCATTGATTTAGTTGTATAACTCTCACTTCAATCATTAGTAGAAACTACATCTCAACAAGTCCATGTACTTCCTCAGCCTCCATCACTTGCTCAAGTAGATCATTGTTGTTCTACATATTCATTTACTCAACTAAATACTTCATCCAAACTATCACCTGATAAACTTGTTCCATCTTGTTTTTTTACAATCTCACTATTATCTCATAATACAATAAATGAAGATCAA
>NZ_JAEDAM010000042.1 GCF_018420025.1 Candidatus Vampirococcus lugosii
TGATATAAAAAAATATTATGATTTATTTAATAGATAAGTTTAATGAAAAAGAAAATAGCTTTCCTCGCACCAGAAAATAAATGATGACCTTATTATATTTATAAAGATATGGTTGAAGTGTTAAAAGAAAAATACTGAAAAGAGCTTGATGTTTATTTTTTTAATTCAAAAAAAGATTGGTTAAAATTACATTTTGCAAGATATGATGTTTTATTTTCTGTAATTCCTTTTTTGTTTAAACCTTTGAGAATAAAAAAGTTTGTTTATAATTTACATGGAAATTTTGAGATAGAGAAAAAAAATAAATCTTTATGAAATAAACTACTCTACCTAGCAAAAAGAAATTTAAAATTTGCAGATAATATAGCTCTTACAAGTTATTTCTTAGCTGATAAATTGATTTTTAGAAAACAATATGAAGATAAAATAATTATTATACCAAATTTTATAGATGAAAAAGAGTATAATTTTTGAGAGAAAAAATCTAAAGAAAATGTTTATAATATACTTACAATAACAAGTTTTAAATTTTATGATAAATGAAGATGAATACTCAAACTTTGAAATGTAATATCTAAACTTGGAGAAAAGGTAGATAAACAAATAAACTGGACTATAATTTGAAATGATGAAAATCTTGAAAATTTTCAAATAATTAAAAAAGAATTTGATAAGATAAGTTTTTGAAAAAACTTAAATATTAAGTGGCAGTGATGGTTAAGTAAGGAAAAAATAAAAAATGAATTGAAAAATAATGATTATTTCTTATATTGGAGTTATCTTGATACTTTTTGAATTGTTATTCTTGAAGCTGTAGTAAGTAATATGAAAGTTTTAATAAATGATTATGAAGCTTTTGAATATATCTTTAATAAAGATATTATATGTGAAAATGAAAATGAAATGATAGAAAAAATAATAAATGATAATATAGAAAAAATAAATATTGATAATTATAAAAAAGAGCAAGTTTTAGATAAAATATTTAGTTTTATAATAAAATAAAAAATGAAAGAAATATATATAAATGGTTCTTGAGTTCCTTACAGTTCATTACATCCTATTTTAAAAAATTTTTATAAAAAATTAGAAAAAAATAATAATATATCTTATATAAATTTCTTAAAAGAAAATAAAAACACTAAACATATACCAAAAAATTTTGATAAAAAATGAATACAATCCTTTATTACAAAAATAAAGTGAAAAATTAATAGTTTACATCCTAGAATTTACATTATAAAAAACAAATATAATCAAGATATCATAACAGCAAACAATTTTTTATTAACCAAAAATAATTACTATATTGTAACATCAGGGCTTATACAATTTAGCTGATTTAAATATAAATCATTATACAACAAAGTTTTTAAAATATTTTTCAAAAAACACTTATTATCATCAAAATTAAAAAATATATTTGTATATTCACAAACAGCAATTGATGAATTTAAAAAATATTTTAAAGAAGAATTAAAATTAAATAAAGGTGAATATAAAAAAGCAGTAAATAAATTAGTATTATATTACCCAGAATTAGTAAATATGAATAAAGTAGATGAAAATGATATAAAAAAAAGAATAAACAAATCTGAGAAAATTAAATTTTTATTTATATGAAGAAACTTTGTATGAAAATGATGAAAAGAGCTTATAGAAGCTTTAGAAATTATATCAAAAGATGAAACTATAGATAAAAATAGTTTTGAAATATCAATTATAACTGAATTCTCTGATAATTATAAAAAAGAATTAGAAAAATTAACAAATATAAATATAAATACTTACTGAATAGACTTTACACAAGAAGAACTGGAAGAAAGATTTTATAAAACTCATCATGTTTTATTGCACTTAACAAGAGCCGATATATTTGGGATGGTATCACTTGAAAGTAAAAAAAGTTGACTTGCTGTAATTACAACAAAACAATATGTAAACTATCCTGAGTTGTTCAAAGAAAATGAAGCACTGTTTGTAGGTATAGATGAGAAATATAATTGGAATGATTGATTGCCTAAAATAGACTATCTTGATGCATGGTATCAAAACACTAATTTTATTTATGAAAATCAGATATGTAGCAGTATAAAGGAGATACTAACTAATAAATCAAAACTATTAGAATTATCATTAAATAATTTACAATCTTTAGAAAGATTTGAAAATAAGATAAATTTAGATAAATATTTATAAAAAATGAACTTCAAACAACTAAATAACAACTTCTTTAAGCTAGAAAATAAGCTTGATTTATTTAATAAACAAATAGATTGAGTTTATTTTTGGGAACTTGTAAGATTTTCTATAAACAGGGAAATTCTTATTAAAAAATGACTTATAACAATTCCTCATAAATGAGTTGATAATAAAATTATTTATATATTGAAAAATATATTAAATTTAAGTTATAAAATTATTTTTAAAAATCCTTATTTTTCAGAAAAAGAAAGTATTTTTATAATATGACATCCAAGAAGACCATTGATTGATTGATATTATACAGATATTTATACTAAATACTTAAAAAAATGACTATCAAAAAATAATATAGATTATCAAGATTTTGAAAACTTTACTCAAGAATATATAAAAAGTAAAGATATAGAATCAAAAAATATATTGCAACTTGATTATTTTAGTATTTTTTCATTATTATTTAAAAATAGATTCAAATTTAATAAAAAAGATGAAAAATATGTAAAAGATTTAGAATTAAAAATAAATAATGAGTTTTGAGTAAATATAGATATTTATAACAAAGTAAAAAATGAAATAGCTTCCTTTAATATTTTTTATAAACATATATATAAATTTTTAAAAAGAAAAAGACCAAAAATTATATTTGAAGTAGTAAGTTATTGATTAATAGTAAGAGCCCTAAACAAAGCATCAAAAGAACTAAATATCCCAACTATAGAACTTCAACATGGAGTTATAGATAAATATCATCTTGGTTATTCTATGTGAGATCAAAAAAATATAAAATTAAATTATTTTCCAGATTATATATTTACTTGGTGAGATTATTGGAATAGTGTTTGTAATTATCCAGAAAATACCAAACTTATATCTACTTGATTTCCATATTTTGAGCTAAATAAATCAAAGTATAATATAAATAAACAACAAGAAAAAAATATAATAGTTATATCTCAATGAGCTATATGAGAAGATTTATCAAAGCAAGTGTATGAAGTAGCAAAAGAACTTAAAGATTATACTTTTTATTATAAACTACATCCCTGAGAATTCCATAAAATAGACAATGAATTTTCTTTTTTAAAGGAACTTGAAAATATAAAGATAATTACTTGAGCAAAAACAGTTTATGATTTATTTGAAATATGTTCTATACAGATTTGAGCTTTTTCAACTGCTATTTATGAATGATTATGATTTTGATTAAAAACTATTGTTTTTGATTTACCTTGAGTTGAATATCTTGATGATTTAGTTGAAAAAGATATTGTTAAAAAAATAGATAATCCTAGTGATTGTATAGACATTATAAAAAATAAATATTTTTGAAAATCTAATGATTTTGAAAGTGAAAGTTTTTTTAAGTCAAAAGCTATTGATAATATGCTTGAAAATATAAAAAAGATATAAAAAATTTTAAATATTAAATTAATTAATAATTATGAAAAAAGCACTTATTACTGGTATTACTTGACAAGATGGAGCTTATTTAGCTGAATTGTTACTTGATAAATGATATGAAGTTCATGGAATCAAAAGAAGAGCTTCACTTTTCAATACTGATAGGATAGATCATCTTTTTCAAGATCCACATACTGTAAATAAAAATTTTATACTGCATTATGGAGATTTAACAGATAGTACCAATTTAATAAAGTTAGTATCCCAAATTCAACCAGATGAAATTTATAATCTTGCTGCACAATCTCATGTGGCCGTGAGTTTTGATATGCCTGAATATACTGCAAATTCTGATGGATTGTGAACTTTAAGACTGCTTGAAGCTATAAGAGTTGCAAACCTTGAAAAGAAAACAAAATTTTATCAAGCATCGACAAGTGAATTGTTTGGATGACTTAATTATAATAGACCAGAAGCTTGATACAATGAAGATTCCCCTATGCATCCAAGAAGTCCATATGGAGTTTCAAAACTTTATGCTATGTGGATAACAAGAAATTATAAAGAATCTTATGGTATGTTTGCTTGTAACGGTATACTTTTCAATCATGAATCTCCTTTAAGATGAGAAACTTTTGTAACAAGAAAAATAACAATAGCTGTTGCTAAAATATACTTATGATTACAAGATAAACTATATCTTTGAAATTTGGATGCAAAAAGAGATTGGGGGCATGCAAAAGATTATGTAAAAGCTATGTGGCTTATGCTACAACAAGAGGAACCAGAAGATTTTGTTATAGCAACTTGAGAATCTTATACTGTAAGAGATTTTGTAAATTGGTCTTTTGAAGAAGCTTGAATCAATATAAGATGGGAATGAACTTGAATAGAAGAAAAATGATACAATGCAAAAACTTGAGAATGTTTGGTAGAAGTAGATTCAAGGTATTTCCGTCCTGCAGAGGTAAATTATCTATTATGAGATAGCACAAAGGCAAAAGAAAAACTTTGATGGCAACCTGAATATACTGTAAGAAATATGTGTAAAGAGATGGTAGCTTGTGATATAGAATCTTGCAAAAAACAAGAAATTTTAAAAAAACATGGTTATGAGATTTTAAATCAATATGAGTAATTATTTTACAATTTAATATAATGTTATGACTATTAGACTTATAAAATCAAGTTTCTTTAATGAAAGAAAAACAAAAGAAAAACTTTGTAATTTTATAATGGACAGTGAAAAACTTAGTATATGAAATTATTGTGCTCAATTTGAAAAAAAATATGCTAATTGGCAAGAAAGAAAATATTGTATATCCTTTAATAGTTGAAGTTCTGCAAATTTAGCTTTAATACAAGCTATGATAAATATGTGAAAACTTAAAAAATGAGATAAAGTTTGATTTTCTTCTTTATCTTGGGCTACAAATGTTATGCCAATTATTCAATTATGACTAGATGCAAGTCCAGTTGATGTAGAGTTAGATACTTTAAATATTTCATTAAATACTTTTAAAAAATCAGTAGAGGAAAATAATATAAAATGTTTATTTATTACAAATTTATTATGATTTTGTGATAATATTGATGAAATTGAAAAATATTGTAATGAAAATAATATATTATTATTGGAAGATAATTGTGAGTCAATGTGAACTGTTTACAAATGAAAAAAACTTTGAAATTATTCTTTAGCTTCTACATTTTCAACTTTTGTATGACATCATATGTCAACTATAGAATGATGAATGGTGTGTACAGATAATAGAGATTTGTATATTATGCTTAATATGGTAAGAGCACATGGATGGGATAGAAATTTATCACCCGATATACAATCAGAATTAAGAGAAAAATATAATATTGACAAAGCATTTTATTCAAAATATACATTTTATACCTTAGGCTATAATTTAAGACCCAATGAAATTACTTGATTTTTAGGTTGTGAGCAAGTTCAATATTTAGATAAAATAGTAGAAAAAAGAGTTGATAATTTTAAAAAATTTGTAAATGCTGTAAACTCAAATGAAGATTTTTATAATCTAAAATACACACATATAGAAAAATTGTCAAATTTTGCGGTTCCAGTAATTTGTAAATCAAAAGAAATCTTAGAAAGATATATTGATATTTTTACAAAAAATGGAATAGAAATCAGACCAATTGTATGATGAGACCTTACACAACAATTATTTTGGAAAAACATTTATGGTGAAAATAATAGTCATACAAATGCAAAACTTATACATGAACAATGATTTTATTTTGGAAATAGTCCTGAATATACTAAAGAAGAAATAAATTTAATTATTGAATCACTTAAATAAAATGAATAAAAACTCAAAAATCTATATAGCCTGACATACTTGACTTGTATGATGAGCTATAGTAAAAAAATTAAAAGAACTTGGTTACAATAATCTTATTCTTAAAACAAGACAAGAATTAGATTTACTTAATCAAAAAGCTGTTTATGATTTTTACAAAAAAGAAAAACCTGAATTTGTTATAAATTCAGCTGCAAAAGTATGATGAATAAAAGTAAATATGAATTATCCGGCTAACTTTTTGTTTGAAAATCTTCAAATGCAAAACAATATTATCTGGTGAGCTCATTTATATGATGTAAAAAAACTACTATTTTTAGGTTCAAGTTGTATTTATCCAAGGTGATGTCCTCAACCTATGAAAGAAGGATATTTTCTTGATTGAAAGGTTGAACCTACAAATGAATGATATGCACTTGCAAAAATAACTTGAATAAAACTTTGTGAAAAAATAAATGAGCAATTTTGAAAAAATTTCATTTCTTGTATGCCAACAAATATTTATTGACCTTGAGATAATTTTGATCCTGAAACTTCTCATGTAATACCATGACTTATAAGAAGAATACATGAAGCAAAAGAAAATAATATAAATGAAGTTATAGTTTGGGGAACATGAAAAAGCAGAAGAGAGTTTTTATATGTAGATGACTTAGCAGAAGCTTGTATTTGGATGTTGGAAAACTATAATAAGAAAGAGTTTTTAAATATTTGAACATGAGATGATATAAGTATAAAAGAACTTGCTTATGTTATAAAAAATTTAGTTTGATATAACTGAAATTTAAAATTTGATGCTACAAAACCTGACTGAATGCCTAAGAAACTTCTTGATGTAAGTAAAATAAATAATCTATGATGGAAATATAAAACTAATTTTATTAATTGATTAGAAAAGACCTATAAATGATTTAAAAAATTATAAAATGTTATTTCTATATTTATATATACTAAAACTAAATCTAATATGAGTAAAAAATTAAAATTATTTTATATCGTTGCATTTGAAGAGCAAACATACAATTTTGAAAATAAAATTGAAAATATTTTAAATTTAATGCAAAATGGTAAAAAGCAACATATTACAACATTAGAAAATCACTTTTTAATGTTGAGTAAACATTTTAATATATATAATTTTTATAAATATAAAGATAATATTGAGAAGGAAAACTCTATTATATATCATCTTCCAAACTGAAGAGATGATGAAAAATGAGTAGAAGAAGAACTTTTAAAATATAAGGGAAAAGTGCCAATAGTAATGAGAAGTTATGATGCTCATTCTCCTAACAAAGCAAGTATTGATTATATGGAAAAATATCATGATTTAATTATTACATATTTAAAAAAACATGTAAATAATAATAATATATTTTTTGGACATATGTGTTATGATAATCATATAATGCACACATATCAACAAAACAAAAGTAAAAAACTTGCATGTATGATTTTAAGAAATAGAGAAGAAAGTTCTTATAATAAAGATTATAGTTTGTTTATAGAAAAATGAATAGATCTATTAAAAAATTATAAGGAAAGAAAAAAAATAACCAAATATACTGATATACATATTTACTGAACTTGATGGTCTATCAAAACAAAAAATTATTACTGACCAATAAATCCATTTGATAAAAAATATCATGTATTATGAAATTATAAATTTAATTTTGTATTAGAAAATGTTATAACTAAAACACATATATCTGAAAAAACATTAGACTCATTTCTTTCTTTTTCTGTTCCTGTTTATTTATGAGCACCAGATATAAATAAACATATACCCAAAGAAACTTTTATAAATATAAATGATTTTCAGGATTATGATGATTTGTTAAATTTTTTAAAAAATATGACTATAGAAGAATACAATAAATATATAAATTCTATTGAAAAAAATCGTAATATAATATTTAAACAATTTTCAACAGAAGAAAATTTTTCTAAGATCGTTTATAATTGGTATAATAATAAATATAAAACAAATTTTTGATTATCCAATGATGAATATAAAGAAATAGAACAATCTATATGAAATTTAAAATTTAAAAGTAGTTCTGTAATTTTATCTAATCTATATAGATATTTATATTTATTTAAATTATATTTATTAGAATATATAAGAAAATAAACTTTAAATTTTATTAAAAAAGATACAAAATTAATTTTGCATCTTTTTTCTTTTGAAAATATTTTTAATTACTTTTATCTCTTCTTTATCAAAAAAGTTCATAAAATATAAGCTTACTATTGATAGTAATGCAAGCAAAGTTTTATATAATATAATATTAAC
>NZ_JAEDAM010000043.1 GCF_018420025.1 Candidatus Vampirococcus lugosii
TACCTCCCTTCTTTGATTCAGTTATAATCTCAAAACTGAATTGAACATAATTCTTTGTAATGATATACGAGTTCAATCTCTTCCCAATATTATTATATTTGTTGAAGTGTTTGTGATACTTTATTGGTAAGTCTATAATCATTTTATTACCAACACTGGCTATGTGTAACCAAGCATCGAATAATCTACTTTCTTCGGTTTTATATCCACTATTCCTTGTTGGCACTAAGTCAGCAATGGTACAACTAACATACATTCTGTTACCTTTATGTACTGGTACAACCATTTTATTTGGCTTATCTTTCCATCTTTGTTTTGTTGCCAACACCATGTCAATTGCTTCTCTTGCAGCAACCTTTCGTAGTCGTGCAGATAACCATGTTTCTGGTAAATCCACCAACGGTTTTAATAATTGTGATTTTGAAGGGATGTTATTGAGGTCAGACCAAAAATGTTGAATGAAGAAATTAACTACCTTTCCATATTCGGTTAAGATAGTATTTAATTCCAACATCTTTTTCTTTGTTGTGAACTTCAAACTACATTTGGTTGACCTTATTAGTTTCATTTCTTTTTTTGTTCTTTCAAATCTTTTTTACGTTTAACGCTACGCTTACCATATAATTTACCACTAAAACTTGCCATGAGCATCATAATGTCATTAACAAATTCTTCTTCCTCTGAAATGTTTTTGTTTTCAATACATTCAATTTCTACATCATAACTATTAAAGAAGGTCTTAATCAAATTATATTGAAATCTGGTTAAACGGTCTTTGTTTTCAATTACAATTTTAATGATTTTTTTCTTAATAACCAAATCCACGAGTTTAGTGAATCCCACTCTCGTATCGGATAATCCAGAACCAACATCTTTTATTATATGTTCAACCTTATATTTTTTCTTCGCACAATACTCCGATATTCTTTGAGATTGTCTATCCAAATCTCCTTTCTGTTTTTGTTCGTGAGAACTAACTCTGGCATAGGTTGCAACCGAATGGTTAATATATTCGATTTTTTGTTCTCCCATGAATTTTAAAATATCATTTTCATTATATTTTCGATGACCACCAACAGTTCTAATTGATGAAAGTTTTCCTTCATTATCCCAAATACGAAGGGTTTTCTTGGTTACTCCAAGAAGTTCAGATACCTTTTGTATTGATAAGAGTTTACTCATTAGACTGTTCAAGAATTTTTAAAATAATTTCTTTACTGGAATCCAAAATCTTCTGAAATTCCCAAACTGAAATATCTTCATCAATATCAAGTTCAAAAGGTATTGGGTACACGTCACCATTGTCGAGTTCGAATTCGTCTTTATCGACACGAACTACATTTAATGACTTCTTTTTAAGGTTCTCCATAATTTTATTAATCTTTTTCATATATAAATACTTTAAATTTTCGTAAAAGTAATAAAATTTAGTTAAAATAAGTAGATTTTTGTATAATTTTGTTTAATTATTTGTTAACTGTTAATTAACCCATTATCAAGTTTCATGTATTGATAAATTGGTTTATAATCGACAAAACAAAATTCTTTTTTATCAGGCATAATATATAAATCTATATTATATTTAAGAACAAAATCATTCCACCACTTATATTTTAAGCATGCATTTGTATCACATAAAATTAAAATAACTCTTTTAAAATCACCATTTATAATTCTATTTGAAATCATTTCTAATGAATGAACTCCTATTATAGTAATTTCGTCATCAGTTATTTTTTCTGTTTTTTTACCACAATAAATACCCATATTTGTATTTTTACCAAAAAAATTATTAAATTTTACATTAGAAACATATAAGTCACAATCTAATGCTTCTGATAAATAAGGTGCTGCAAAAAATGCACTGTGTTCTGTAAGTATTATCATGTTTTATTTAATTTTAAATCTTGATTTTTTTCTTTTTAACAATGAAAAATATTTAGGACTATCATAAATTGGATTTTTTGTAATTAAATATTTTAATTCTGGATTTAAAAAAATAGCAAAATTAGCTGATAATTGGTCTCTATGGGAATAGTTTTTTATCTCAAACCACCAATCATCAAAGAATTTTTTAACTCTTTCATTATTTTTAAACAAAATAACACCACCTTCAATCAATCCATTATTATATTCATAACCAAATTCTTTATGTCTTTCTTTTATTTTTTCAATGATTTCTTTTTTATCATATTTATTTTCAACAATAACATTAAATTGGTCTTTAATGCTTTTTTGTCTATGTTTCATAAATACAATATCTTTATTATCCAATCTTTTCAAATATTCGTTAATATCTTTAATTATCTTTATTCTACCATCAATGTAAAGATATACACCATATTTATTTAAATGTTTTAGTACTTGTGTTTTATACTCTTTTGATAATTTAATGTGGTCAATTTCATTTTTTGAATTATTATCGATATATATTATTTTCCAAAACTTTGATTTTATATTTCTATTATCTGTAAAACAAATATAATCCCAACCATTTGATTTTATGTTATTATCATTTAAATCACAATAATTATTCGTAATCACGGTATATACACACTTTTTATTCATAATATTTCAACAAAACCATTAACTTCTCTTGAGATGGATTTGACTTCTTTTTTCAATGATTTTTTTAATAAATGATATTTTTTTCTCATCACTGATTTCATTGATGTATTATTGTTAATTGTTAATGCATTTGAATGTTTTCTTCTTAGGAAAAGAGATTTATTTAAGTTAAAAATTTTTATATTGTTATTTGCAAATCTCAACAATAATTCACCATCTGCAGCACAAATCCAAGGCATATAACCACCAAATTCATCAATTATTTTTTTCTTATAAAATATTACGCCACCAGAATATACTTTTTTATTGGTATATACTTCTTTATTTGAAAAATTAATGTATTTAAATTTTATTACATCGTTATTTTCAATAACCAACATTATTTCATTAACCATATTATATAACATAATATCATCACTATCAAATCGAATAATATTTTCAAATTTTACTAAATTTAATAATGTATTTGAAGTAACATATGTCCCTTTATTACTTTCCATTAAATAAATCTGTAAATTACGATACTTATAACGAATTTTCATTAACTTATTTAAAGTTTTTTCACACCCATCAACTCCAACCAATATTTCATAATTATTAAAACCATCGAAGTATGTTTGTTTTTCAATACTATCCAAACATTCTTCAATATAATTTTGTGTTTGATATGCCGTAACTATTATTGAAATTGGTTGTCTATCTTCAATTGTAATTAAATTAGAAACAACATCATTATTTATTAATTTCGATTTGTTTGATTTAACCAATTCGACATTTACGGGCTGTATTTGCCCCAAACGTCTTTTCATTTTATCATCCATGACTTCATTACTATTTGATTTTGGTTTATATATTATTTGTTGTTCATTTATAACCTTATCTTTAGTAACGTCTTTATTAACTGGTGTACTTTTTAGTTCATTATCAATCTTGGTCTTATATGGAGATTTTGATTTAACAATCTTATTTAAAGAAGTTTTTTTTTGTGTGTATTCAACCTTCTTTTTTATTATTTTTTTTATATTTGATTGTCTTCGTTTCATAAATTAATATATAATATATTATTTTCTTCAAAATCCATAATATTTAGATAAAACTATTTCAGGTTTAATATTAATTATATTATATTTATGTCCATCAGCAGAAATAGCAATATTTTCATTTTCATAATTCAAATAAGCATCACGAACTTTATTAAAATGTTGTATGTTATTACCATACCTTAATTTTGATGCAGCATTATATATTTTTTTAAAAATATCTTTTCTAACATAACTTAGATGATGCATCTTAATAAAAGACTTATCTAAAATATTAATTAAATTATTTTGTTTTATTCCTACTTTTCTTGTTGGGTCTACCTTGACACCACAAGGAAAATTCATTACTAAGTCATATTTTACAGGAAAAAAACCGCTTACGTATAAATCACCATCCATATATTTAGATGAATTAATTAAATATTTTGTATCTTTATAATAAGCAACTAAAGGAAGATATGTTACTATTTCTGGATTGGTTTTATGTAATTCAATTAATTTATTAAATTCTTCAGTAACATAAAATTCATCACAATCCAATGTCATATAATGTGTACATCCCTTTGCCTGTGCCAATCTTTTTCCCTGATTTCTTTTATTAATTTGATTTTGGTGAATTGATGTTGATTTATCTAATCTAAAAAATACTAAATCATTAACTAATCCTCTATTTTTAAGGGATTTAACTATATTAATTTCCTTTTCAGTTAACTTTTCATCATAATAACTTGTTGTTTGAAATATTATTGATATGTGATCAACTACATTTCTTATTTGATTAATCGAATCTTCCAGTAATTCAACACCATCAAAAACATTATAACTAACACCAAATTTATACATAATTACTACAAATTTATATTATTTTCATTTATAAATACTAATAATTTTTTATAATCCTCAACAAATCTCTCATTTCCACCACTTATTTTATTTCTTGATATAGATTCGTAGTGAATGGCAACTGCGTCACTAACAGTAATATTTTTTAAACCCAATGATTTACATCTCAAATTTAATTCAACATCTTCTAAACATTCAATATAATCTTCATTGAAGCCATCAAAAGATTTAAATAATTTCTTTTTTATTAATAAAAATCCACCCGTATTACCGATTGAATTGTAATTAACATCAGTAGAATAATTATTTATTTTTTTTATGTCTTTATGTGAGATCATTAATCTATCATCGTTCATTGATAATGTTATCCCATTATGCTGAATAGATGAATCACCATAATGTAATCTAATACCAATAGTACCGACAGTATCTTTATTTTCATTATAAATCTGAACACATCTGCTTAATGCATCATTCAATAAAACAATGTCGTCATTGCAAAATAATAATAATTCAGTATCGTCTGATACATGATTTTTAACCACATCATTATTAATTTTAGCAAAATTATAATAATTATATTTTATTAATTTAATTCTACTATTCAATAAACTCTTATATGTTTCGAAAACTTCTGGTTGACTTCCGGTATCTGCAATAATAATCTCATAATTATCATATTCAACTACATTATTCCATGAATTAATGTTATTGATTATGTATTTAAGATTATTTTTTGTTGGTATTATTACAGTTACTTTTGGTTTTGATGTTAATTCAATATCAAAATCTTCAAAATCTGGTAATACCGAAATAGGTAATTCATCTTTATATTTTTCAGCCAATTGCTTACGACTTTCTTCCCACTGCTGATTGGTTTGACCAACACTTTTATGTAATATTCTAATATCTGTTGTAACGCCAATATTACAACCGTCCAAGTAGTTAGGTAAACAAAAACTGGTGTCGTAGTGATGAAATCCTTTAAAATCTTCGTCAAAATAGTGTTCTAAATTACTTGGATTAACTGCCATGAATAATCCATCGATTAAAACAGTTGGTGTTATCTGACCCTTTCTTTCCACAGAGTATTGGCTAGTCCATTCCTGAATTCCATCTGTATGATCGACAATACCCACCATTTTAGTTCTGTCTGTCCACCACACACCGTTTTCCGGCATGTAAGTGCTACCCGCTACACCAATAATATCGTAATCGGTGAAATTGAATTTATGTAGTAAAATCTTGCCCCAATTTTTTGTTCTGAATATAATATCTGGATGTACAAATAATATAATAACATTATCCCCCTTATATTTATCAAGTGCTTTATTATAAATCTCAGTTAATGAAAATTGATTATAGTTTTCATAACAAACAATATCATAGTTTTTAATACCGATGGTTTGTTTAATATGTTCAATAAATTTATTATTCTCAATATCACCTAAATGTGATGAAAATATTGTAATTATTTTATTTTTTTTTCATAATTAATCCACTTATCATATTTTCTACTTAATCCAAATTTACTACCAGAATAGATAAAATTCATAAATTTTATTGCATCCTTCTGTTTAGATATTGTTATTTGCGAATATCTACCTTGTTTAGTTATATATCTATAACATTTATAATCAATATCAATTAAATTAAAAAAAGACCAATCATAGTCGTAAGTTCCACTAAATCTAACCCTAATATAATTTCTACCATCACATGAGATTGACATATTACCATCTGCATCAAAAAAACCCTCTAAAAAAATATGAATGATAGATTTTATCTATATATTCTAATAAAATTTGAGGATTAATGTATGATTTTAGGTCGAATTTATATTTTATTAGTTCGTTAACTAATAAAATATTATGTGTTGATACACATAATTGATTATTTACTCTTTTGTTGTTAAAAAATTTTTTAATTGGTTTACTTATATTCCAATCACCTGTTTTTCTAAAAACATCAATTAATTCAATCATATCACTTTCAATCATATTTACAACAATACGTGAAAGATTCACATTTATATTACCATCTCCCCAAATTAGCCCCAATATATAAACTATTTCAGGTGTATTAAATTTTAAAAAGGTATTATAATTAACTTTATTTGAACGTAATTTAAATCCTCTCCTATTATTTTTTAATTTATGTTGAGTATCTGAATATTTAATATTTAATGAATTTGCTTTTTTAATAATATCAGATATTTCTCGATTTAATTCTTTTGCAACTAACTCTGAACCATATGTTGAATAATTGGTTCTTAAAAAATCAATTTCATTAAGAGACCATTTATTACTTTGACCTAAAAATTTTCTATTAATCTTTAATTCCTTTACTTTAGAATAAATAGATTCTTTGGTTCTATCTAAATTAATAGAACAATACTCTCTACCATACAATGGATATTTTTCAATTAAGAAATTAATATCATCTTTAGTCCAAGTTTTTTTCATATAATGCTTTTTTTATTGTTTCATATTCTTTGGCTTTTTCCAATTCACATCTGTCACCATAACCAATTTCAATCATTCTTTTAAAAAACGGTTCAAAATCTTTAGCATATTTAACTAATTCATCTAATATTGAACTATTATAATCTGGTGTTGAAGATGCAATGTTTTCAACTAATGATAACATTGACGGTACAGATGAATTTATATATCTTAAAATTTCTCTCGCTCCTTTATTTATTATATATCGTGGTACATCATTTTTTTTAGCCCATTGAACAATTTGATTCGGATAAACACCTACAAGTTTAAACATAATATCCCTATAATGTTTTATTATATTTCCTTGGTCTTTAGTAAAACCATAATTTTTCATGGCGATTGCTTTACTATTATTTCGTTGAACTTGGTGTTTTGTATTTTCCTGAACAGTATTTGGTGTTGTTGTTACTAAAAATGAATATCCGTATCGTAATAATTCTTCAATTCTATCATTACACCAAATAGAAAAATCTGCAGATAACCATCTTGCAATTTCCAATGCTATGCCTTTGTGAACCCAAGTACCTTGTTGTTTATTTAAACCACCTCTAACAACATTAACTGATTCTGGAAACATTTTCGCTAAGTTACTGAAATTCAACGACATCGGTATGTCGATGTCGTTGATACTCAATGACTTAGAATTTCTTGTACAATATTTATATGTTATTTCTCTTCTGGTTGGGTCATCAAGAAAATGCCCGATGTTCTTACCAAACGGTTTAACCATATCAGTAACATTAATCATTATGTTATTAATGTTATTTAAAAATGATACATCATATTTAACACCATTTTGAGAATATTTATATATTACAATATTATTTTTCATATAAAAAAATCTTACAATTTTTGCAACTGCAAACTTAACAAATTTAAACTAAATATACAAATTTATTTACTGATTAATAATTGTTTCCATTATTGTCTCATAATCTTGTCTAACTTTTGATAATGGAAATGGTATTCTAATTAAATCATTATCAACAATATCAAATTCACTAACATATTTAGAATTTGCTAATAAAATTAAAAAATCATAAAATGGATTTCCATAATATTTTTGGCTTAATTTATCCAATCTACTAAATTCAGAATTCCATCTCTCATATTTATCAGTTGGATTAATGGGTAATTTAATAAATGGCATCATGTTAGGTAAACCATTTTCTTGTCTTAATAAACTATATTTATCATAATCTTGTTTTGGCATAATTGATATGTTGTGTTATAGTTCTGATGTAAAATTATTTATTTGTTTAATTATCATCATTATCATTATTATTATTAGATTCATTATCACCATCATTAACTCCATATTGTTTAGATTCAACAAACGATGGTGTTCTATATGTACCTTGATTAACATATGTTGAATTAGCATAATAATTAAAAGATAACGCATTTTGTAATGCATTAATTGGACCTCTTAATGATTGACCACCAATTATTTTTATTTGTAAACTAACATTAGCAATCATTGGTTGCATACCAAAACCTTCGGGATTCATATCCCAAGGTGAATCATCGTAATCAATAGTAAGATTTTCAATAATTATTTTTGTATGAAAAAAATCACCAATTCTTAAAACACAAATTGGTTGACGACCAAAAACTGAATTTTTTGATCTAACAATACCATTTTCATCAACTTCTGGTTTTACATTCAAGATCGGAAGAGCAACACGTC
>NZ_JAEDAM010000008.1 GCF_018420025.1 Candidatus Vampirococcus lugosii
GTAAATGAAGAGTTGGTATTTATGAGATAATGATAAATACTTCGGCTGTAAAAAATAATATTAAAAAAAGACAACTTTCTCAAGTTGATAATATAATAGAAACTTGAATGAAACAGGGTATGTATACATTAACTCAATATGCTCAAAGATTGGTTAAAGAGAAAAAAATTACTGAGGAATCAGTTTCATGGTTATTTAAGAAAAAATCTTAATTAAATAAAAAATGTCTGAAATTTGTCCTTGATGAACTAGTTCTTGATATCTTGGTCCTAGTAAATTTAAAAAAATGATTAAAGAAATAAAAAAATCTTATAAAAAAGTTGAAAATATTAAAAAAGAATCTGAGCTTTCTCATGATTTAGAAGTTTCAGAAGCTGAGAAATCTTTAGAAAAAGAGTTAAATAATTTAAATTAATTAAATTTATTTTGGATATGTCAAAAGATGATTTGATAAAAAAGTATATTCCTAAAAACTTGCGAGATCTAGCTATATCTTTTGATATAGAAGAAGATTTTATTAAAGATATGCCTGATTTGATAAAAATGATTCTTGCATCAAAATCTATTGATACTAATGAATCTAAACAAAATTGGTTAAATCTTTTGCCTTTAATGACTTCTGATCAAATTCAAAAGTTGTATGATATATTGTTAAAAGAAAAAGAAAAATTAAGAGAAATAGATGAAAAGTATGAAAATAAGAAAATGGAAATTAAGAAAAAGTATTTACAGAAATGGCAACAAATATGATATATAAAAAAAGTTTGAAAAATAAAAGAAGAAGAGTCAAATCAAAGATCTAAAGAAGAACAAGAAGCTGAGGATCTACTCTCACAAATTTAGTATTTTATATAAAAAATATGTTTTTTTATTTTAAAAGTTTTTTATTTTTCATTTTTTGATTTTTGTTTAACTTTTTGTTAGTTTTTTCTGATGACTTACTTGATGATGCATATAATACTTCTGATGAATATGTAACTGATGTGGTTTCTTCTTCTAAAGATGCAGATTGATTTGCTTGATTGTTGTCATGAGTAGCAGATTTTTTACTTGTAGTGTCTGCTGTTTTATGAGTTACAGCCGTTTTGTTTGTTTGAATAATGTTTGTTCTTTCAGCTTGAGATGATTCCAAAATGATAAAAGCTAGGAAAATGTTGTTTTATATAGGAGGTGGTATAATTATGGCTTTATCAAGTTATGCAATTGTTCAGATAATTCAGTCTATATCTGTATCAACTTTGTAAAAATATAATAAATTTTGTTTATTATATTTATTTTTTGTTTAATATATTTTATATGTTTAGTTAATTTTTTATTTTTGTACTGATAAATTTATTTTATTAAGTATAATTAATTTATTATAGCTATGATAATGAAAAAAATATTATTTATTATAATTTATCTTTTATTGTTTTTATCAAAATCTTTTTCAGTAGATATTGCAGTTCCTTCAGTTGATTCTAGTGATGTTTGATGAGGTTCTACAGAATCTATTTCATGAGATAAAAATTTTTGGATAGAATTAATTGATGTAATTAATGCATATTTGTGGTTTTTTATATGAGTAGTGTCTATGGCAATGTTATTATATTGATGATATTCATTGATTTATTCAAAATGAGATGAAGAAGAATTTAGAAGAGCAAATAGAATACTATATTATTGATGAATTTGAATATTTGTATCTCTGTTGTCATATGTTTGAATATCATTGTTAGTTAACTTATTTTAAATTTTTTTATAAAATTATTGTAGCAAAGTTATTTTAAAAATATACTTGTTCTACTTCTTTTATAACTTTTTAAGAATTCTTCATTAGTATTTATAAAATTTTTTTTCTTTTTCAAGATACTATCTATAAAAAGTATTGGATATATTTGTTTATTATTAGAATTTTTTTCATAAAAGGCTTTTTTTACTATTTCATTTGGTTCATAAGATATAGAATATAATATTCTTTTTAAAGTTATATCTAATCATTCATCATTTTTATATTCTTTCATATAAGATTTTATTATCAATTCTGAACATACAAAATATTTATCAGAATTAAAATCAAAACTAAAATCATAGTCTTTATTTACATTTGATATTACTTTTCAAATTGCTCTTTTTATTTTATTTTCACTAAAAGTAGTTCTCAAAACTCATAAATAATCAACAGGATAAATGAAATCTTCAAATTTTGAAATTTGAACTCATTTTGCAGTAGAATCAATAACATAATGACTTTTTTTATCTAATTTCTTGAATTATTTTTTGCTTATATATTTTTGCAAATATTCTCATGTTCATAAATACATTCACATATGCTTCCAAAATCAAGGTATTCCCATATTTGTTGCTACAAATGTTTGTCTTGTTAGTAGTATATCTCAAGCTTTTGCTATTTTATAAAATTTTTCTGTATTTTCTTTATTTATTAATCATTTTTTTGAAAATTTAAATCTAATATTAGAAATTTTAATTCAAAAAAACTTTGATAATTTTAATATTATATTATCTTTTTTGTATTTAACATGAAAATATATATTTTTGTAATCAAATTTATATTTATCTTTTATTTCAAAATCTTTATATATCATCCATATGATATTTTTATCAACTTTATTTTCTATAGAATAAATAATTTTTTTGGGAAAATATAGATAATATAAAAATTTGGGAGTATATACATATCTTGCTATTGTAGAATAATTTTCGTTATAGGTTTCATTCAAAAATTGTCTGATAAATTTTTCATGATATTTAAAAGTTTTTTGTATATTGAGCAACATATAATAATATAGTTTAATACTGTAATAATTTATCAAAAAATTATTATAATTTTTTCTGAAAAAATAATTTAATCATCATAATTTAATCATAAATTTAAGTCTTTTAAAAATTCATTTAATTATTTTCCATTTTTTGTAAATATTTTTTTTTTCTCGATCCCAAATAATATGAGTTTTATTTTCAAAAATATCATCATTTTCTAATTCATGAAGTGCTATTTTAAAGTCTTCTTCTATTTTTAATAATTTTTTTGAAATTGATGAATAATTCATTTAATTTATAAATTAAATTAAAATACTTATTTGTTATAAAAAAATTTACCAATTAAAGGTAAATTGTATTTTTAAATATTTATCTTATTTAAACTTTGGAGATGATGGGAATTGAACCCATGTCTGAGAGTTGTTATACATAATTTCTACCTCCATAGTTTATATATTATACCATATAGGTAAGATTAGCCTATAAACAGGCATCACTACTTTTTGATAACTTTTAAAGCTAGTTACCCAAAACTATTATTTCCTTCTATTTTCGCTTTGGTACTTAGAAGGAGTCATATACCAAAGTTGTTGGCAGCTAAACCTCTATATAGGACAAATACTATGCTATTGCATAATTTTGTGCTGCACTTAATCTTAAGTTTTTTGCACTTATTTTTTTGATAGATTGCATATACTAGGTACTATCATCCAGTAGAGGCCATCATAAATAACAAAAACTCCCATCGAAACCATTATCATCCCCACATTTTCACTATACATAATTTATAAAATTTTTCAAGTAAAAATTATGTTTTTATTATAGTATACTATTCTTTATTTTATTAATTTTAATTTATTTCATCAGTTCTATTAATAGTTTCTAATACTAATTTTGCTTAACATATAAAACTTATCATATAGTTCACATAAGTTCAGCCATAGGTAAGAATACAGCTGCAACAATAAATCAAACAATAACTGCTATAATTGCCATCAGTGCGGGTTCTATAAGTTTCATCATTCATTCAATTGATACATCAAGTTCATCTTTATAAAACAAAGACATTTTCAATAAAAGTTCTCATATATTTCAAGTTTCTTCTCAAATTCAAATAATTTGTATCAAAATAGGATCAAAAAGCCATGATCATTCCATTGAATCAACAAATCATAAACCAATTTGTAAATCTTTTCTTATATTATTAAGTTTTTGTTTATAGTAATAATTACCAAATATTTCTCACATTTGAGATAAAGATTCTGTTGGAGAAACTCAAGCATTATAAAAATCTCACATCATTTTAGTAAATCTATACAAGTTAAATTTTTTTGTTAAATTTCATAAATGAGGAAGAGTTAAAAATAATTTATCCATAAATTTTTTAAATCAAGGAATATACTTATATGAATATACATATGAAAAAATTATTCAAAAAAATCATATTAATAATAAATGCCAAGATTTTTGAAGGAAATCAGAAAGATCTAATGTAAATGTAGTAATCCGAGGAAGAGATTCTTTATCAGGGAACATTTCTACCATAGTAGGTATTACTTTTATTAAAAGTATAACAATAGCACCTATAGCAATTAATATAACAAATGTCGGATAAATCATAGCTCATTTAATTTTTGACATAGTTTTTTGAAAACTTTCCAATTCATCTGCCAAATTTTGTAATACTTCAGGTAAATTTCACATACTTTCGGACGACTTAACTAATGCTATCTCAGCCGTGTTAAAAAAATATGAAAGCTGTCCCATAGCATCCGCCAAAGAATTTCATTTATTTGTTTCAGCTATAAGATAAGCTATTATTTTTTTCATTCAAGGATCCAACTCTCAAGAAAGAATTGATCACAAAGAATCTCTAATTCAAAGCCCTGCTTTTTGTGTAACAGCCAAAAGTCTAAAAAAAGCAACTTTTTTATCAAGTCAAGGTGTTCTATTAGAAAATGAAATATCCATTATTATTTTAAATTAAAATTATTAAATATCTTTATGTTTTGTTAATCTATAAATTTCTTCCAAAGTTGTTTTATTTCAAATTACTTTAAATATTCAATCTCTTTCCAAATTTGTCATTCATTTTTTTAATGCATATTTTTCAAGCTCAAATGCTGATTTTCATTGAACAATAAAATTTTTAATATCATCATCAAAATCCATAATTTCATATATTCATATTCTTCATTTATAACCAGATCATCAACATTTTTCACATACTCATCATTTTTCATTATTTTTTCAAGTACCTACATATCCAACTCACTCTTCAATAAACATTTTCCACTGTTCATTTGTTATTCATCTTTTATATAATTCTTTTTTTAATATATCTTTATCAATAGATCAAAGAACTTTTTTTGCATTTATATATTCTTCTGGATAATTTTCTTTCAAATTAGTTTTTTGTTTACAAGATGGACATACTGTTCTTCATAATCTCTGTGCCATAACAATATTAAAAGTTCCTGCAATCATAAAATGTTTTGCTCCCATATTAATTATTCTAGTTATAGTTTCAGCAGAAGAATTAGCATGTATTGTAGAAAATACAAGATGTCAAGTCATAGCAGCTTCCATAGCAGTCTCAAGTGTTTCACTATCTCTTATTTCTCAAACCATAATAATATCGGGATCTTGTCTTAATGCAGCTCTAAGTCATTGAGCAAAAGTATATCATATATCAGCTCTAACTTGTGATTGATTCATTCAATCTGCTTTATTTTCTACCGGATCTTCATAAGTAGTAATATTAACATCAACATTATTAATATGATCAAGAGCTGCATACAAAGTAGTAGATTTACCAGATCAAGTAGGTCATGTAGTTAAAACAATTCAGTTTGGCATAGATATATTTTTGTACAAAAGTTCATTATTTGTTCATTCAATTCACATAATATCCAAAGGTGGAACTTTTTTAGATTTATCTACTATTCTCATAACTAACTTTTCTCACCAAACTGTTGGTAAAGTATTTGCACGAAGATCTATTTCTTTATTTGTCAAAGTAACAGTAGATACTCTAGCATCTTGAGGAAGCCTTTTTTCATCAGGTCTCATTTGTCAAGATTCAATTTTAAATTTTGCTATCAAACTTTCTTGTATATTTTTGGGATACTGTATTAATTCTTCAAGAACTCAATCTAACCTTAATCTTATTCTAGAATAATTTTCAAAAGGTTCAATATGAATATCGGATGCACCCATTTCAACTCATATTGTCAAAAGAGTATCAAATATTTTTACAGTATCAGTTTTTATTATAGATTCTTCTAGTGCATTTTTTAATTCATTTATTTCCATTTAATTTTTTAATTTAATTTACATAAATATTTTAATAAGAGATTAATTTTTTAATTATTTATCACATAAATCATTTTCATACAACATTCTATATATTTCAACTAATCTAATTGATTTATCATAATTTGAAAGTTTTGGATAAACTGCTTTTATATCATTAAAGATTGATAATAAGTCATTATAATTAATTAACATATTCGTGTCAATAGTTAATTTTCAATCAACTGCATCATTTAATCTACCTTGCACTCTATTTATAGCCATATTTACATCTAATTCAATTCAATTTTTATCTACATTTCAATTTTCATTTACATCTCAATTTTCATCTACATCTCAATTTTCATCTACATTTTGATTACTTGTTCATCAAAAACATAATCATCAAAGTTCATTTCATATAATTTCAACTTCATTATTATTTAAATTCCTACCATAAACTCTTATTGAAATGTCACCTACATAACCAGATTCATCAGAATAATTATTATCTTCTAATTTCCTGAAATTAAAACTATCAACATTAATAATAGGTGTTAAATTTGAATAAAATTCTTTAAGTTCTACAAGTGGATCTTGTATACTATCTCAAACTGTATATGCTAATATATGTAAATCTCTAAATTTTTCTCTAAACTCAGAATAACATACTCAAGATGATTGACAATCAACAGATTCATTTATAGTTTTTTTAATTATATCTTCATTTAAATATTTTGTTCAACCATCTCAATTACTTTTAATCCAATCATAAATATTTTTTCATATTTCATTATTTATCTCTTCTTCACTAAGTCATTCAAAAGAATTATTTTCTCTAATTGTTTTAAATAATATATGAGTAAATTCGTTAATTAAAGATATATTTCTTTTATTAGATGTAGCTGATAATTTACTCACCATTTTTAAGAAATTTTGTCTAGATTCTGTTTCAAAAGAAACATTAATAGGTATATTAAAATATTCTCATTCTTCAACTATATCTCATACAAATATATTAGTTATATCAACATCATCACTAAAGAAATTTGACCAAGAACGTAAAAGATTTGTATCTATATATGGATTACTATCCAAAAAATATTGTCACATTACAACCTCATTAGTATATCAATCATAAGGATGTTCCCAAACATTCAAAGAAGGAAATAAAAAGTTTATTAAAAATTTATTGTATTGAGATTGAGTCCTTTCATAATTATCTACAATCATATTATTAAAATTCTTTTCTTCTTCATATTTTTCATACAATGAAGAAACTTTTAAATTATTAGTCAATCATACAGAAGCCAATAAAGTATCAATTTTATAAGTTCAAAGACTATAAAGAGAATCTAACTTATTATTTAAATTATCATAATTTGATTTCAAATCAAACAAAAAATATAACAGAATAAAAGTAGATAATACTCAAACAAACAATAAAGATATAAAGATCATTTTTGGACTTTTAAAATCTATTTGAGAAGAAGTTTTTTTATTCTTCTTACTTCAATTATCAAAATCATCTCAATTATCAAAATCAGAATCTCAATTATCAAAATCAGAATCTCAATCTCAATCATCAAAATTACTATTTCAAGAATTACTTGAATAATTAGATTCAGGTTCCAATTCATCTAAATCTAAATTCACAGAATCTCATAAATCACTATTATCTGTATTTTTAGAATTAGATTTATTATCATCATTTTTTTTATTATCTCAATCATCGACTTGAAGTTCATCATTCAAATTTATATCTATTTCAAGTTCATTATTTTCCTCATTATTTTTTTTATCAAACATTTTTATATTTTATATATTAATAATTTAAATTTATATTATCTATCAACATCTACAACAAAGTCATATATTTCTCTTTCTACAGATTCTTGAATAGGAACATCAAAATCAAATGTAGAATTTAATACATTAATTTCATTTTCCTGAACAGTAACAGTTCTATCAGAGACCTCTAATGTATTAAATTTTATTTCTTTTCAAACTATAAAGCTAGATGATCTTATAGAATTAATAAGTGTATTTGATATATATATGTGTGGATTTTTAATTCATCTATCAATCATAGATTCTATATCCTTAGCATAAGTATTAACATCTACCGAAAAAGATATATTACTAGCTCATTCTTCCATACTATTTAAAATTATAGAAAGCTGTGGCAACTCGTCTAATTCTAATTCTTCATCAATAAGCTTAATAATCTCCTTAAAAGTTTTAGAATCAAACTTATCAATATCTTTATACAAATCATCAAAATCTCAATATCTATCACATTTTAAATTTTCATACGGATTTAAATAACAATTAACTAAATAATTTTGAATATCTTGTTCTCATCTATCAATAAAATATTTAAATTTTCTTCCCAAAAGTGATTTTTTATCCGAAGATTTTCCTATTAATTTTTCCATAAAGTCATCAAAATTATAAAAAACTTTCATAGAAGAATAAAATTTAATAGCTTCTATAGATAATAAAGCTCTTTGTATTTTAGTATTTTCTAGTATTCAATCAACTTCTTGTGGTAAATATCAATAACTAGCCAAATTATCCCTTTTATTTTCAGTATCATCAATAAGATCTTTTATAACAGATACCGAATCTTGCATAAATTTTGATAAAGAATCTCTTTTATCTATATAAGGAGCATTTAAATTTATTTTTTCACTTATAGATTGATCAAATTGATCAATACTATCAAATTCAGATATTGATTTTAGCTTATCTAATCATACAGTAGAACTTACATTAAAATAATTAATTCAAACTATAGAAAAAGCTGAATCTAAATATCAGTATATTTTATCTCTATTTTCTTCAAAAGAATTTATATAATTCATTTTTTCTTGAGAATTATCTTCCAAATTATACTTATAATATAAACTATAAAAATATACTATAGTGGAAACAAAAGCAATCAATAAAATATAAACCACTAAAATACTTGTCATTTTTTTATAAAAAGCTTCTTTCTTCATTTCCAATTTCTGTTGTTGTAATCTTTGATATTCTTTGCTATCTTCTTCTCAAACTCATTCCAAAAAACTATCAATAACATCTTCTTCTCAAATATTACTATTTTTTTTCTTCATTTTTTAATAAATTATTTAAATAAATTTAACTCAAGTTTAAATATTATTTTTTTTTTGTCAAATTTAAGTGAGTTATTTTTTATAATAAATTAAAAATTAGTTAAAATTTAAAGAAAAAATATATAAAAAATAAAGCTCCTTTATTTGACATTTTTTTTTAGATCTTTATAATATCTTCATATTAATAATTTTTAATTATACATAATTTATATATTATGAAAAGTAGTACAGATAATAAATTTTATAAAATTATTTGAGATCTAATAAAATATGAACTTTCCGATATTCATATAATTGAAGATAGTGACATATATGTTAGAAAAAATAATTGATCTATAATTTCACTTAAAGATACATCATTAGATGCTGATGAAATTTATTGATTTTTGAATGATATATTAACTGCTAGTGAAATAGATAATTTAGTAAAATGATCTGAAATAGATGTATCTTATGAATTATCTTGATTTAGATTTAGAATTAATGCATTTAGATCAAATAAATGAATAAGATTAGCATTGAGAAAAGTTGTTTCTAAACCTCAAGGTATGGAAGAAATATGATTTTCTTCTACAGTAAAAGAAAGAATATTATCAAAAAATAGTTGATTAATATTAGTTACATGACAGACTTGAAGTTGAAAATCTACATCATTAGCAGCAATTATAAATGATATTAATGAAAATAAAAATGCACATATTATAACTTTGGAAGATCCTATTGAATATGTTTTTGAAAATAAAAAATCTTTAATAACACAAAGAGAAATTTGAAAACATAGTCATTCTCGGACTAAAGCTATAAAATATAGTTTAAGACAAGATCCTGATATAATTATGGTATGAGAAATGAGAGATTATGAAACTATATCGGCAGTATTAACATTAGTAGAAACATGACATCAAGTTTTTAGTACTTTACATACTATGGATTCTATACAAACTATTAGTAGAATAATTGATTCATCTCCTACTAATAGACAAAAACAGGTAGCAACTCAACTTAGTTTAGCTTTGGATTTAATAATTTCTCAATGTTTAATTAAATCAAAAACTTGAAAAAATAGAGTTCCTGCTAGAGAAATATTAATAAATACAAGTTGAATTGCTAACAATATTAGAGAAAATAATCTTCCTCAAATGTTTTGAATTTTGGAAACATCTATGAGACACTGAATGAATACATTAGATCAAGATATTGCAAGATTAGTGTCAAAATGAATTATAGATATAAATAATGCATCTCCATATATAAGAAATCTAGAATCTTTTAAAAATTTACTTAAATATTACAGTTATAGCAATGAATGATTATGATTTAATCCAATTGATTAAAGAAAATACTTCTTTGGAAAATATTAATGCTTGAAATTATCTTTTTGAAGAAAATACATCAAATAATAGTTTGTTCTATATTGAATCTTGAACAGTTTTTTTGGAAAAATGAAATAATACATTATTCTCAATATGAGCTTGAAATATAATAGGTGAAAAAAGTTTTATTGAAGAATCTGGTAAACCTATTTCAGCAAAAGCTCAAGATTATATTGAATATTATGAGCTTAAACATTCTGATTTTATAAATTTTTCATCGGAAATTAAACTTAAGTTTTTTAAAAATTTGTCATTAATGCTTTCCAATAGAATATATAAAATTAATAATATATTAGATAATATAAAAATTATTAATAAAAAAGTTTTGAATGAAAAATTCTTTGATAATAATTGATTTGTATCAATTTTTGATAAAATAATAGAAATAGATAAATATTTTTTATTGAAATATCAAGTAAATTCTAATTCTTATCAAAATATACTTTCAAATAACTTTTTTTCTTTAGATATAGAAGATTTTATAAATTCTTTTTTGGAAAATTGAAAAGAATTTAAAATATGAGAAAATTATATATTTATGAAATGTGGTGAGTATATATATTTTATCATGTGAGATCTACTTTTGGATAAATACATATTATCTAATAGTTTATTTTACAATATTCCTATGTTTAAATATTTATGAAGTTTTATAGAAAAAAATCAAGCAGATAAATTTTTAGAATGATTAGAACAATAAATGACAACTAAAAAGAAAATTTATTTTTTTATATTAACTATATTTGTAATATTCTTTGCTTGGGGGTATTACATTTTTTCTATATTTAATGAAAATAATAAAGATTTATCTGCTGATATAAACAATAAAAATCTTTCAAATACTTGAAATATAAATCAAGATATTACATTATCTGATTTATCAAAAAAAAATAATCAAACTAATACAAATAAAGTTTATATACATATGCCAAAATTTTTTTATGAAAGATGATTTGAAATAATTAAAAAACAATTAAAAACAAAAAATATAGAAGTTGAATATGTACTTTATTGATCTATTTGAGAACTTAATGAATTTGTTTTTGAAAATTGAGAAAATTATGATATAGCATTAGTTCCTGATTCTACTTTTTTGAGTATGTGAGATAAAATCTTGGATTTTGATTTTTCAAATGCAAATATTAGATCAGCTTTTAATTCAATTTTTTACGATTTATTTGATGAAAATATTAGTATAATACCATATTGAATAGATCCTTGAATAAGTATTGTAAGAGACAAAGTATTTTGGAGAAGTTTTGATAATATTGATTTCAAAACTATCAAAAGATATATATTAATTAATTGATCCAAGAATAATTTAATAAATTTTGGTTTTGGTAAAGATTTTATATCTTGAACTAAAAGATGAATAGATATAACTTATAATTATTCATCTTTACTTTTTGATGCATTAAATGCCAGTATTGATAATAATAATTTAGATTATATAGATTTTGCTTTGGAATTATGAAAAGATTGAATTTATAAATGATTTAATCCTTATTATTTTATTAGAATTTATAAAAGTATAAAATGTGATAATTATTATTCTAGTTTATGTGTATTTTTAAAATGAAAATTAGATATTCATCTATGATATTTATCAGATATTGATATTTTATCTCAACAATCATCTTTTTCCAAAAAAGATTTTATTGTATACAATTCTCCTTTTCTTAGTGAAGAAAATTATCCAACAAAATTGTGGTGATTTGTAATAAATAAAAATTCACAAAATATAAATTGATCAGTTAATTTTATTCAATCTTACATAGATATGTGAACAAAATGAAATAGATTGTGAAACAATAATATATTGTCAGCTTTTAATTGAGTTTACTCAAAACAAATTGATAAAGAAATTTATAATTGAATTAGAAAATTTGAAAAAAATTTCAAAAATAATAATTATAATTACAATATATGAGATTTACTTAATAATAAATTCATAATAGATTATGTTGAATGAGAAATTGCTAATTCTTTATTTTTGGAAAAATTATCTAATTATTTTTAATATTTTTAATTTCTTCTATCAAAGATAAAACTGAATCATATACATTAAAAAAATCTACATTTTTAATATTTTTTTGACTTAATATATGATTTATTATTATTTCTTGATTGTTGATTTTTATAATCAAATTATTTTTAATCTTGCTATCTTCTAAATCATCAACTTGATCTTTTGCTAATTCCAATGATTTTTTTAAACTTAAGACCTCATTTCTAGTTTTATTTGATTTAAATTTATCATAAGATATTTTGATCATAAAAAAACTAAAAATTATAATCAAAAAGACAAAAATATATATTAAATATTCCATTATTTTCTGTTAATATCAACTCATAAATTTTTAAGTTTTTCTTGTATCAACTCATATCATCTCAAAATAATTTTTTCTTCAGTAATATAAGTAGTTCATTGTGCAATTATTCAAGCTAATAACATAGCTCATCATCATCTCAAATCTGTAGTACTTACATATCATCATTTTAATTTAGTTTTTCATATTATTATAACTTGATGAGGGTTTAATATCTCTACTTTTGCTCCCAAATTTTCTAATTCTGCCAAATATGTAAATCTTCATTCAAAAAGTGTTTCATGTATTTTATTAATTCAATTTATTTGAGTCAACAAAACAGCAAATATTGACTGTAAATCTGTAGGAAATCAAGGAAATATTGTAGTTTGAATTTTTATATTTTTATAATTTTCAATATTGTAAGAATCAACTATAATAGTTTCATTATCTATTAATTTATAATTAATTCAAATTTCATCAGCCATAGAAAATATAGAATATAATTCATCAACATTACATCATTTAATTTGTATTTGAGAATTTGGAACTGTTGCTCATATAGCAAAAAATGTTCAAGCTTCAATATAATCTCATATTATTTTAAAAGATTTATTTTTTATCTTTAATTTTTGTGGTTTAATAGTAAGACTATGATCATGATTTATTTTTATATCAGTTCAAATATTTTTCAAAAAATCTATAAGATTAATAACATGAGGTTCTATTGCAATTTGTTTTATATTTACTTCATAATCTACATCTTCCAAAAAAGCTATATATGTAAGTAAACTTTCTGTTGCAGTTACACTAAATTCTTTCAAAATAATTTTTTTATTAGGTTTATTTTGTTTTGTATATTCTTTATATTTTCATTCATTTATTTGAACTCATGCTTGAATTAATGCATCATCAAATGTTGAAGTAGATCTTTTTCAAATATTACATCATCATGCACTTTCAAATTTTACTTTTCAATAATTAATAAGTCAATAAGGAATAAGAAGTATACTAGATCTAATTTTTTTTGCTTCAGGTATAGAAAGATCTAACTCTTTTTTATTTTTTGACAAAGATATTATTTTTTCCAAAACATTGACATCATCAATTTTAGGTTTATTTTCAAGTTTTATTTGATTATTTATTATTGCATTTGCTGATATTATTGGTAGTGATGCATTTTTACTTCCTGATACAGTTATTTGTCATTTCAAATTATTTGACTGTTTTACTACAAACATAATATTTTATTTAATTTTTATTGTAAATTATTTGTCAATTTATTATAAATTCATTTTCAATCAAATTTTACATCTTCCCAAATAAATTCTTCATTTTTTGTTCATATTTTTTCATCTGGAGATATAAATCTTATTTTACAATCTATAATTCATATATCCCATAACTGTGATTTAATTCTATCTAAATAATTTTTATTATATATTTGATCAATTATTATAATTAATTCTTCGGTTTTTTGTAAGCTTTCCAATATTTCTTGATTTAACTTAAAATTATGATCATGTATACAAAAAACATCATACATTAATCAAGATTCTCTTGCCAAATTTGTAAATTGTATTGTATCTTGAAGCATACTTGCTCATACAAGTATTGTTCAATTTTCTCAAACTAATCCAAGTCATGTAAGATTTGATATTTTTCAATAAGGATCTATTCATATTGAATTATCTTTAGATAAACTACCAGTTATAGTTCTATAAGGCACTCTAATATATTTTTGTCATTTTTTAATAGTATATTCAAAAAATGTTACAAAATCATAATATTCTAATATATCAAATTCATAATTTAATAAAGTTGAAATATCATCACTTTCCAATATATCTTTATTTATAGCAGAAGAAACTCAAGCTCATATATTTATTATTGTAAAATTAATTCAAATTGATTTTGCTTTTTTTATAAAAGGAATAATATAATTTATATTTAATTTATCAATTATAAGTAATATATTATTTGAATCTTCAACCAAAGAAATTAATTTTCAATTTATAGAAAAGTCATATCAATAATCTTCCAATGTATATATTTGAAATCATTTATATTCGTCAATAATATCTTTATCTATTTTTTCAAAAATAATAGTATCAAATATTTTTTTTCTACCCAAATTTTTCAATACAAGTCAAGATTGAATATACTTAACTATATTTATCTCATTCATCATAATTGTTTATTTATAACTTAATAAAAAATATATTATATTCTCATAATTTCATATTCAACTTTTGATTCTTCCAACTTTGATTTTATAGATTTTTCATTCTTATTCAAGTTAGATTTTCAAGTTTTTATCTCCAAAAAAACTATTTTATTTAAATTTCATTCACTTAATCAATCAAATACAATATAATCAATTCATTTTCATATAAAAACTAAATCTTTGTAATTATAATTAAATTGAGGTAAAATAGGAGCAATTTTTTCATTTACTTGTCATAATATTACTGATTTAGATCTTCATATAGCATCTTTTCTTACAGATTTATTTTTAATCCAAAAATGTATTTTTGCAAACAAATATCAAATTATTAATCATATTATTATTCAAAATAATATAAAAATAAAATCCTTTTCCATTATTTTATTAGATAATAAAAAAATTAGTAATTACACTATGTAGTATAATTATTATTAAAATAAAATCAATATATTTTGCTTTTTTTGCTTTTAAAAATTATTTTACTATATATACTTAAATATAATTAAAATATATTATATTTCAACATTATATTTTATTTGAATAGTTTACAAATTTGTATTTTACTTGAAAATTTTAAAAACATCTTTATATAATTAAATTAATAATTTATAATTATATTAATTAAAAATGGAAAAAGTAATACAATTTATAAAATATAGCATATCTGGTAAATTAATAATATTTAATTTAATAATTTTTGTATTTATACATTTTTTATTACAAACTAATCCAAATTTGGCATATTATTTATTTTATAATATACCTTGATTATTGTCGCCTTGAATTATTTTGTCAAATTTTGCACATAAAGAAATATTTCATATATTAATGAATTTATATTGATTATATTTATTATGACCAATTATAGAAAGAATTTCAGGTTCTAGAATATATATTAAATTAATAATTTTTTCTATGTTTTTTAATATTTTGTGAGTACAATTTTTTTCAAGTAATTCAACATTATGATTTTCTTGAATATTGATGGGGTTTTTGTCTTTTATGTTTTTTAAGTATAAATACGAATTGTGAGCATTTAAAGAACAACTTTGATTTATATTAATATTAAATATACTTATAGGTTTGATTCCAGGTGTATCTTTAGTTTGACATATTTCATGAGCTTTTTGATGATATATTTATGCAATAATTTTAAATAAACTTTGAAAATAAAATATCAAAACTTTATCAATAAATAAATTACCAAAAAAGCATCAACTGTATACAGCTAATGCTTTAATAAAAGTGAATATTTATCATCTATCATTTTTTCTTAAAAAAAATAGAGAGATAAATATACAGGTTATAAACCAAAAAAAGTTTAAAAGAATGCTTGTGTATATGTCGGTATGTAAGAAATTAATATATTGTTTTAGAAATATAAATATAATAATTCCAAACATCCATACAAAAAAAGCTATGTTTTTCATGATATTTACTCCTATGAAATTGGAGAAAAGTAGTGTAGTCGCTACTAAATATAGATAGCAACACAAATAATATATTTTAAAATAATAAAAAGTCAATAGATTTTAACTTTTTATTTATTAATAAATTAATTATTTTTCTTGTTTTAAAATAAAAGTTTGATTTTTATTAAAAATTGTTTAATAATATACTTTAATTTTATTAAATAATTTGATTAAATAAATTTTATTTATTATAAAAATATATAAAGTGGAAAAAGTATTAGCAATAGAGACTAGTTGTGATGATACATCAGTTGCAATAGTTAATTATGATTGAAAATTTATAAAAACTGAAAAATCAGTTTCATATAGTCAAATAAAAGAACATAAAAAATTTGGTTGAGTAGTACCAGAAATAGCATCTAGATTACATAATGAAAAAATAATTGGTATATTGGAAAGTATATGAAAAGATAATATAGTGAAATGCGATAAAATAGTAGTTACAGCAAATCCGTGATTGCCTTGATCTTTGATAATTGGTAAAACTGTTGCAAATATTTTATGAGAATATTATTGAAAAGAAATTATTTATGAAAATCATATTCATTGACATATATTTTCAATACTTTTGGGTAGAGATATTGATAAAATAAATTTACCTATTGCAATATTAACAGCTTCTTGATGACACAATGATATTTATATATTATCAAAAAATGATAATAAATTTAATCTGGAACATATATGAATGACATTAGATGATGCATCATGAGAATGTTTTGATAAATGTGCAAGAATGCTTTGATGACCATATCCTTGATGAGCTTGGATTTCTAAAATTGCAAAAGATTGAAAAAATGATGATGATTTAAAAATATGACCTATATATTTAAAACAAAATGAATATAAATATAGTTTTTCTTGAATTAAATCAAAAGTTTATTATGCGATAAAACAAATAGAAGAAAAATATTGATCTTTATCTGATCAAGATATAAAAAATATAGCATATATGACTCAAGAAGCTATTGTAAAATCTTTATGAAAAAAAATAATACAAGCATGTCTTGAATATGAATGTAAAACATTATCTATAGTATGATGAGTTTCTGCAAATGATAGACTGATTGAATATATTCAAAATAAAACAAAAAAATATAATATTGATGTAATTAGACCTATTAAAAAAGAATATAGTACAGATAATGCAGATATGATATGAGCATCTTATTTATGAAAAAAATATTATTTTAATTTATCTTTAATAAATTAGTTCTTAATCTTTTTGTTGATATTATACTGATAATTCTGTTTTTGTCTATTGTTAACAATTTAATATTGTTAACACAATTAATATTAAAAACTATTGACTTTAATTGTTTTTTGATTATACATTTTTTGCTGGAGTGTTTCTTTAACAACCAATTATCAAAGGGGGAAATTATGACGGCTGAACTCTTTTCAAATGAGACTGTAGAAACTCATGAACACAGTGATGGTTATTGTATAATAGTTTGCGAATATTGCGGTGTTACTATGCCGAATCATCATTGGTCTTGTAAACAAGAAGGCTATCTTCTATGTGAAGAATGCTTTCATAGCTATATAGATGGTGAGATCAACTAAATAGCTATGAATTTGTGTTGTAGGGATTATTTATCTCTACTTTTTTATATGTATAGTAAATAAAAAATTTAAATAATATAATTATATTTAATAATGAATATTTTTTTTGTAAAATCAATATGAGATATAAATTTTTTGGAAAATAATGAATTTGAAGAAAATATAAAAAAATTATGAATAAAAAAAGATGTAATAGATATATTTGGTTTGAAATGAATTTATATAAATGAAAAGAATTTTGAAGATATTAAAGATATATTACCACTTATGAATTGAATGTTTTGAAAATATTATTTTATAGATTCTTGTATTTGAGATGATAATATAATATTATGAAAAAATATATTTGATGTAGAATATGATGAAAAAAAATTAAAAGATATTACTGAAAATATAGAAAATATAAAAAAAGATATAAATTCTGATAAACTTATAACAAGAACTAAAAAAGAAGAATATTTTGAAACTATAAAAGAAAGTATATATTTGATAATATCTTTTTTGATAAAAACATATTTTATACTTACCGATACTATAGAAAATAAAGAAGAACTTGAAAAAATTATTAATTCTTCTTCTATTGAAGAATTTAAAGCAAATGCATATTTGATAAACGAAGTTTGATTTCAAAAAATAGAACTTTTAACTACAAGATTTGAAATAATATCTAAACAATTAAGTTATTTCTCATTGATAATGAATCAATATTTTAAAAATTATATAAAATAATAATATGATAAAATACAATATAAAAAATGAATATTATTGGTTATACTCTCAAAATAATATATGAATATATTGACCTTTTGAATCTGTTTTTGTGAAATGAGAATTTTTATGAAAAAAATTTAATTGCGATATATCTAATTTAAAAACTTGGAAACATTGTATATGATATTATAATTGAAGGATTTTTTTGTTTGAAGAAATTAATGATAAATTATTTTTAAAAAATATTTAAAAATATCTTGCAATATTAAATATTATATGTAAATATAAGTCAATATATTTATCTATAATAAAATAATTATGCAAAATAATATATCTTTTACGAGTGAAATAATAGAAACAAAAAATGGTTTTTGTGAAACTATTGATAAATTGTTAATATCGGAAGCTTTTCAAAAATCTTTTGAACTTATTTTAGATAAAAATCTAAAATATAATAAAGATTATTTTTTATGAATATTATCAAAAATAAAAAATAATCAAAATTTGGAAAAATCTGAAAAAATAGATTTTATACATTTTGTTAGTGATAAAGAAATAATTTTAACTGCAGAAAAAATAATGTTAAAATTAAAAATTATAAATTTTTCTTTGGAAGAAGTTAAAATATTTTTGGAACAATATCCAGTATCAAAAATTATTGATAATTTAATACAAAAATCTAAAAGAGAAATATTTGAAACTATGGAGTGAGATATAGTAGAAAAAATGGTTGAATATGATGATTGAGAATTACTTATATATAAACAAATTATAAATAATACAGATAAATATTGTATAAAAAAATTATGAGAAAAATTAAAAAATGAAGATTTTAAATTTAATGTTATTTTTGATGTACAAGAAATAAATTGAGAAATTTATTCTAAAGTTAAAATATGAGAAAAACAATGATATATTAAACTATGACAAGAAAATAATACAGAAAATTTAATAAAATTTGATTTAGTTTGAAATTTACAAGAAATAAATTGAGAAATTTATTATGAAGTTAAATTATGAAATATAGAATGATATATTAAATTATGAAATGAAAATGGTGATATACTTGATATAGAATATATAAAAAAAATTAATTGAAATTCAAATTTGGAACAACAAAAAGATATAAAACCAAAAAATGAATGATTAGAAATAGCAGTTGAATATCAAAATTTAGATATGAAAGTATTTAGAAAAAAAATAAAAAATATATATAAATATTGTACAAAAAATAATTGAGATTCTATAGAAAAAAAAGATTTTAAATTTGATTGAATTTGGGATTTACAAGAAATAAATTGAGAAATTTATTATAAAGCTAAATTATGATCAAAAGAATGATATGTTAAATTATGAGATGAAGATAATGCAGAAAATTTAATAAAATTTGATTTAGTTTGAAATTTACAAGAAATTTATTGAGAATATTTTTATAAAACTAAATTATGATCAAAAAAATGATATATTAAATTATGAGATGAAAATAATGCAGAAAATTTAATAAAATTTGATTTAGTTTGAAATTTACAAGAAATAAATTGAAAATATTATTATAATGTATTATTATTACATAATAAAATTCAAAAAGGATGATATATTAAATTATGAGATGAAAATAATGCAGAAAATTTAGTAAAATTTGATTGAGTTTGAAATTTACAAGAAATAAATTGAGAATATTATTATATATGAAAAATATTATCTAATAAAATTCAGAAAGAATGATATATTAAATTATGAGATGAAGATAATGCAGAAAATTTAGTAAAATTTGATTGAGTTTGAAATTTGCAAGAAATTGATTGAGAATATTATTATATATGAAAAATATGATCAAAAAAATGATGTATAAGATTATGAGATGAAAATAATATACAAGATTTGATTAAATTTAATTGGGTTTTTAATGTAGAAAAAAGAAATTGACAAATTATTTATTATGCCTCATTATGAAATCACTTATGATATGTAATTTATTCAGAAAGTATATTTTATTTTAGTAAATCAAAATATGGCGAAAATAAAATAGAATTAAAAAATATTAAATAATTCTTACTAAAATATAGTAAATTAATTTAGTATTATTTAAAAATAATGTTTTCACATATAATATAAGATAAATCAATAATAATATCTATGTTGCATTGTCTCTCCTTTCATTCTTTGTTTATCTCAATTATAGTTTTTCATAAGAACATATTTTTCTTGACTATCAGAATTATTTATTACTTCATTTATCATTTGATCAAAATTTGTTCTATTTACACTAACTCATTTATTTAATAAATATTTGGATACATTTTTGTATAGATTTTCTTTATTTGACAAAATTTGATTTTTTTCAAAATTTGATAATCTATTTGTCCAATCTTCAAGTCTTTTCAAATATAGCATTCATATATCTATATTATTTTGTATATCTAATCTTGACTTTCTATTTCTCAATTGATTAAGACTATAGAATCAGTTTCTATCTAGCATATTTTTTATAATTTCACGATCATATCTATTTGGATGTTTTATCATATCAGAGATAACTATTCATGTTATTTGAAAAAGACCAGATGATCAACTATGGCTTACAGCTTCAGTTTCAAAAATTGATTCCATATAAACTAATGCCAAAACATCATTTTTTTCCATTATGTCTAAATTGTAATTATCAAATTTTTCCAATATAATATTAATTATATCTTGATATCTTTCAACTATTTCATTTTCATTTATATTTTCAAATTTATTTTCATCATTTTCATCATTTTCATCATTTTCATCATTTTCATTAATTTCTATACTTTCATTTTCATTATTTCATAATATAATTTCATATATATTTATTTCTTGACCAATATTTATTCTATTTATATTACTAATTCAATTGTTTTGATTTATTACAAATTGTTTAAAATCACTCCACTTCATAGAAGTATGATCAAATAATTTATTAAAAATACTTCTCATATTATCTCAAGATTGAATTTTATATATTCATTTTTCATTATCAAATCAATTTATATTATTCAATCATTTTTTGAAATTGTTTATTATTTCTATTTCAACATTTTCATCACTATCATCTATTTCAATATTTTCATCATTTTCATCTATTTCAATATTTTCATCATTTTCATCTATTTCAATATTTTCATCATTTTCATCTATTTCAATATTTTCATCAATTTCATCTATTTCAATACTTTCAACACTATCAATATAAGTTTTATTATTTTTTATAAATTTTATTAATTTTTTATTTTGTATATTTCATTTATTATCAATATTGTCATCATAATACATTTCAAATATATTTATCAAATTTATTTTATCTCATATATTTAATAAATTTTGATTATTAATATTTCTGTTTCATCAAAAATTTGTTTGATCTTGCTCCCTTATATATTTATAAAATTCTCATTGTGATATTCATGTTTCTTCAAATAAATTATTATAAATATTACTTAACCAGTAATCTCTACCTTGATTTATAATAATATTTCAATTTTCTTGTATATCATTATATTTTGAATTTATATATTTATCAAATATATCAATAGAAACTGATTTAGAATTAGATTCTAAATTTTCTGTAGAATTATTTCAATTTATTCATTTTATATGTTCTGATAAATCTTCTTGTGTATATGAAACAACTTGTTGTATTTCTTTTTCTTGTTGTTTTAATAATTCTTGATATTCAGGAGTTTCTCAAAATTTTTTTTCTATTAAATAATCAAAAACTTTAATTATATTTATTTTATCTCATATAGAAATAATATTTATATTTGATATTTTACTTACATTTTCAACAGCTTCAAAAAAATCGATCTCGCTTATATCTATTCAAAATAAAAATTCAGTTTGTTTATTGAAATTATTATATATTTTATTTAAATTATCTCATCTTGAGATTGTATATATTCAAGTTTCATTATCAAAATTATCAATATCATTAAATTTACTAATTATATTTTTTATATAATCTTCAATATTATAAATATCATTATTTTCTTCAATAGTATCTGAAATTTTTTCTAAATTCATTTTTTACATAATTTATGTATAAAAATATAATTATATTATATATATAAATTATGTATTGTCAAAAAATAACAATTTTTTGAATTATGATAACAAATAATAATATAAAATATTAAGATTTATCAAAATTTCCAAGGAGTTCATTCTATATTTCAATTTATAGTTTGTTTTCCAAAAATTGTTTTTTCATAAAATTCTTTCAAATTATTAGAATTTGCATAAGATAAGGAACTTGCTAATGCTCAATGAAATTTTCTAATTATTTCAAAAAATGATCAATCTCATTTGTATGGAACTATATCATCTGCTCATTCATCAAATATAGGTCAATAATTATTTGATTGAAATCAAGAAAGTTTATTTGCTTTCAAAGATTCTTTAAAACTTGCCATTCATCTATAATCTTTATATAATTTTCAATCTATATTTCTAAGTTGTCAAACTGCTTTATCAGTACCAGCAAAAATTGATCACATCATACCAAAATCTGCTCAAACTGCTATAGCTTTTGCCAAATTTCAAGCTTCTTTTATTCATCAATCTGCAATTATTTTAACATTATTGAATCATTTTTTATCCAAAGCTTGTCTTATTTCCCATATAGCTGATAATTGAGGTTTACCAAATCAAGTTTGAATTCTAGTTTTACAAGCTCATCAAGGTCATATTCATACCTTTAATATATCTGCTCATTCTTTTGCAAATTCTATAGCTGCTTTAGGATTATCAATATTTCAAGCTGTCAATAATATATTTGGAAAATTATTTCTAATTTTTCTCAAAACTTTTATAAATCTATCATTGTATCAATGAGCTGTATCAAAAACTATCATATCAACTCATTGAGAAACTAGTAAAGAAGTTCTATCAATAGGATCTCTATTAATTCATAATGCAGCAGCTACTACAAGTCTACCAAAATTATCTCTAGCAGAATTTGGAAATGTTTTATAAAAATCTAATCATTTTTTGGTAAATAATCAAATTAATTTTTTTTCACTATTTAAAATAGCTAATTGTTCTACTTTTGATTTTTTAAGTTTTTTCTCTCAAATTTCCAAATCAATATTTAAATCATTTGATTCTATATAAAATAAATCATCAAATTTTGTCATTAAATCACTTGCACAATCATTATCGCTATCTGCACTATTTATATCCCTTTTGGTAATAATTCATTTTAAATTATTATTATCACTTACAATTAATGCTCATATTGAATATTCTTCAAAAATATTTTTTATATCTTTTACTATAGTATCAGAACTAATACTTATAGGATCTGATATTATAGGACTTGCATATTTTTTAACTTTATTTATTTGATATATTTGTTCTTGTATTTCATAATTTTGATGAATAACTCAAATTCATCACATTAATGCCAAGTATTTAGCAAAATTTCAATCCATAACTGTAGACATATTTGCTCATAATATAGGAAGATTAAGTTTTAAATTTTTTATTTTTACTGAAAGATCTATATTTCTTCTACTATGAATAGTAGATTTTTCATTTATCAATAAAAAAACATCATCAAATGTAAGTTTTGTTCAATCATCTGGAAAATTAAATTTGTCTTCTCGCTTTTTCATTATATAATTTTATTTAAATATTAAAATTTATTTTTTTATAGTAAAAATATTTTAATTAAGTATTTTAAAATTTTTTTTACCTTTTCTCAAAATTCATACTTTTGATTTAATTAAATCATCTCTTGAAATTATTTTTTCTATACTTTCTATTTTTTCCTCATTAAAATATATTGCTCAAGATTTAATAATTTTTTTTGCATCAGAATTTGACGAACTTAAACCTAATTTTGTTAGTAAGTCTATTATTTTAATTTCTCAATTTATTTTTATTCAACCAGTTTCATTTTGTGTTGCTTTTATTTCTTCTTCATCCATTGAATTTAATATATCCAATTTATTTTCTTTGGAAAACATAATTTTGGAGATTTTTTTTGCTTGATTTGATTCTTTTTCTCCAAAAATAGTTTTAACTACATTATCAGCTAATATCTCTTGTCAAAATCTATTTTCTGGATTATTATTATGTTTTTCAATTATTTTTTGTATTTCATCAAAATTCAATATTGTATAAATTTTCAAAAATCTTTCTATATCATCATCATTACAATTCATAAAATATTGATATACAAAATATGGACTTGATTTAGTTTTATCAAGCCAAATAGCATTTCATTCAGATTTTCCAAATTTCTTACCATTACTATCCAAAATCAACGGAGCAGACACTACAAATCATTCTTTATTAATAATTTTTCTTATTAATTCTATTCAAGTAACTCAATTTCACCATTGATCAGAACCACATATTTGTAGTTTACAATTTTTTTCTTTATATAATTTGACAAAATCATATGCCTGTATCAACATATAAGAAAATTCAGTATAAGAAATACTTTTGTCTGGATCTTCAATTCTCTTTTTTACAGTTTCTTTATTTATCATATTATTTACTGTGATATATTTTCCTACATTTCTAAGAAAATCCAAAAAATTAATATTTTCATAAAAATCGTAATTATCAACAATTTCATAATCAATTTTTTTTCATAATAATTTTTCCAAATTTGATATAATTTCTTGCATTTGTTTAGATAAACTTTTTATATTTTTTTGTAAACTTTCTTTATCCAAAAATTCTCTATCACTATCTCTTCAACTTGGATCTCATATCATACCAGTTGCTCATCAAATTAATAATATTAATTTATTTCATTTCAAAATGTAATTTAATGCATTCATAAATACAGTAAAATGACCTATATGCATACTATCAGCAGTAGGATCTACCCCAAAATATAATGTTTGTCATCATTTATCATATAAATCAAAAACTTCTTCATTACTAAATTGATAAACTAATCATTTATTTTCCAATATATTTTTAAGTTTCATAAAATATTTGTTTAAAATTTAAATTTATTTGACAGTATATAAAAAATAAATAATAAATCAACTTTTTTTATTGAAATAAATGTTATTTTATATATATAGAGTAAAAGACTAAAGAAATCTTTCTTCTTTTAGTTTATAGTATAAAGAAAGCAAATTTTTCTAATACTGTCTTAATACTACCTCTTAAATCTTTTAAAGGAAAAATAAATAATAATTTTAATGTATTTTTACAAAAATCAAAAAGTCTTTGACTGAATAAAGATTCTATAGTAGATATATCTTGATTAAGGCAAATATCAAAAAAAAGAATAAATAAGAGATTATGAAAGATTTCAAAAGAAAATATATCTGAAATTGATAATAGAATTTTATTTATTTTTTGAATAAAAAATAAGGAGTAAATTATTACCCCTTATTTTAGTTCCACCACTTAAATTTATAAGTGGTCCAAAGATTTAAAATCTTTGATAGTAAACACACTATAATAATTTTATCAATAATTGCAAGAAAAAATGAAAAACTTCACAAACCTACTTTCTATTATCTTCCTAATTTGTCTAGGATTACTTGCTTTTCATAGCAAATCTAAAATTGATTTTTCTTCAAAAATATATATTCTAATTAAAAAATTTATTTAACAAAAACATTTATATGATTGATTTAAAAGCATTATTAAAAAATTTATTATTTATCTCTGAATGAGAATGATATGTTGAATTCAAAGAAAATTTTGATAAAGAAAGGGATTGAAAAAATATTTCTGCTATATCAAATATAGCACTTCTAAAATGAAAGGAATTTGGTTATATAGTTTATTGAATTGAAGATAAAACAAAAAAAGTTATTTGAACAAAATTCAATCCAAATAATGAATTTTTTTGAAATCAAAATATAAAAATGTGGTATTCTCAAAAAATAACACCAAAACTAGACTTAGAATATCTTGAAATAGAGTATGAATGAAAAAATATTGTGATAATAAAAATCCCTTCTGCAAGTGATAAACCTATAGAATTTGACTCAAAAGCATATATAAGAATATGAGAATCAACAACGACTCTTTCAAAATATCCTGAACTTGAAAGAAAAATATGGAATAATGAAAAAAATAAAAATTTTGAAAAACAATTAGCATCAAATAACCTAAAGGTAGATGAAATTTTAAAATTATTAGATTATGATAAATACTTTCAATTAAGTAAACAAGAATTACCTACTGAAACTTCAAAATTTCTTGAAAAAATGAATCAAGACAATTTAGTAAAGTTAAATAATGATTGAACTTATAATATAACTGTATTATGAGCAATTTTATTTGCAAGAAATATTGAAAATTTTTCTATAATAAAGAGAAAAACTATTAGAGTTATAACTTATGATTGAACAACAAAAGTAAAAAGAAAAAATGATATTGAATGAAAATATTGATATGCTATATGATTTGAATGACTAATTGATTATATCATATCTCAAGTTTGAAATAATGAAGAGATTACAAAAGCATTAAGAAAAAATACTAAAATTTATCCTGAAATAGCTTTAAGAGAGTTTATTGCAAATGCTATAATACATCAAGATTTTTCAGTAACTTGAACTTGATCTCTTATTGAAATTTATTCAAACAGAATTGAAATAACAAATCCTTGAGTTCCTCTTATAGATACAGAAAGGTTTATAGATCATCCTCCCAGATCTAGAAATGAAGATTTAGCTTCTTTAATGAGAAGGTTTTGATTTTGTGAAGAAAGTTGATCATGAGTTGATAGAGCTTTGATAAATATTGAATTATATCAATTACCTGCACCTAAGTTTGAAACTTTTGATGATTTTACAAAAATTACTTTATACACTCCTAGACCTTTAAAAGATATGACAAAAGATGATAAGATAAGGGCTTGTTATCAACACTGTGTATTGATGTATATAAAAATGGAAGAAAAGATGACAAATAAAAGTTTAAGAGAAAGATTAAATATTCCAGAAACAAATTATCCAGCTGCTTCAAAAATAATATCTGATACTCTAAAAGCTTGAAAAATAAAAGAATGAGAAAGATCTAAAGAATATATACCATGGTGGGCTTAATATTATGTAGTGAGTATGTAGTATTTTATAAATTTAATATTAAAATACTTTAATAAAGCCTTATTTTAAAACATTTTTAACATGTAGTGAGCATGTAGTATTTTATAAATAATAACTCCAAAAAAATGCAAAACAATATAACAAAATTTACAAACCTACTTTCTATTATCTTCCTAACTTGTCTAGGATTACTTGCTTTTCATAGCATATTTTGACAAGCTATTTTTTGATTTGATTTAACTAGTTACAGCTTTTGAGAATCTATTTTAAACTTACTTAAAAATCTTCAATATCCTTTAGTTATACTAGCTATATCTGTTTGAGCTTTGCTTTTTTATAGTAATAGGGAGAAGATTGAGAGTATTGAGGAGGAGCAAGAAAATGAGTTTCTTGAAGAAGAAAGGAAAAAAAGTGAGTTTGGGAGTAAGTTTCCTGTGATTAGTAGGATTCCTTTGATAAATTGGATTGTGAAGTGGATGTATAAAGAGGGGTGGAAGTATAGTTTGGGGTTGGTTGGAATTTTAGTTTTAGCATTTATATTAAGATATATAAATTTAACTATTCTTGATCCATACAGTGATGAACCTGCACATCTTATTGCTGGTTATAATTTATTGCAAAATTGATTTGCTGAATATACTAGAGCTTTATTAGTAAGTTACAGTGTAGCATTTTTTTATTGGTTATGAAATGCATCAAGTTTTTATGAATATTTATATTGGTGAAGATTACCGTGAATAATTTTTTCATCACTTACAATAATACCATTATATTTTTTAGCTAAAAAAATAAATAAACCTATTGCAATTATTACTATATCACTTTGGGCTATATCACCTTGGTCTATATGAGTAGCAAAATCTATAAGGGAATATGCTTTTTATCCATTTTTTGTATTAATATTTATACTTATTTGTATTAAATTTTTTGAAAATATATTTAAATGAATATTTAATAAAACAACTATTTTTTCATGATGATTTATTTTAAGTTTCTTATATTATGTTCTGAAAATTGATACATTATCTACTTTAAAAATTTCACTATTAATTTTTGTTTCCATTTTATGATTTTTTATAATTAAAAATTATAAAAAAGTATTTAACTTTATAAAAAATATTAAATCAAATAAAATAATTGCATCAATATTTTACATCTCTATATTATTATTATTTTGATATATTATTTATTATGTCTTATGATCTTCACATGTAAATTTTGCATTAGAATTTAATAAAAATTATTTTAATATATTTTTAGATTGAAATATATCATCTCCAATTCACTGGTGGAACTGATTAGAATGATATAAGTATATTTCTTATTTTTTGATTTTTTGAGCTGTATTATATTCAATATATTATAAAAAATATTATTTATTATTTATTTTAACTATATTTATTATATTAATATTCTTTTATACATTTTTATTTGATAGATATTATAAACCTAGATACATATTTTATGTATTACCTTTTTTTACAATTTTGATTTCAACTTGAGTTTATGGATTTTACAGTTTTGTAAAATCTGCTATTTTCAAAGGAGGATTATGTAAAAAGTATATTTCAACAGCAATTATTTTAATATTTATATTGTCTATTATTAAACCTACAAATACATTATATCCTATAACTTCAGATGAACATTGATATGTAAAAACTACAAATGAGTATCATGATAGATTAAAAAATGCTATAAAACTTTTAGAAAATAGAATTGAAGAAAATGATGTTTTTATAAATACAATAATGTCTTCAACTCTTGAATTAGCTTTTTGAGTTGATGAAAATAACCGTTATAGATATTCTTATAAAGATGAAGATAGATTTAAAAAAGTTGATGAGATAATTGCAAATAATAATCAATGATTTATAATTTTGGACTGAAGAAGAAATGGTTATTGGGCTGAGTGATATCCTAAAGATGAATGATTTTATTCTAATGATACTTGGGTAAAAGTCTTAATGAATAAAGATTGAATTCAAATATATAGATGGAAATACTAACAAAAACAACTGGATAAAAATAGTAAAAGTTAATAAAAAAGACTTGATTGAGTATTAATTTACTTCAAAATATTTAAATATAATCAAATTTCACAATATTTTTTATGTCAAAAATAGCAAATCATATTTTTATATTTTTATCTAGAAATTTTTGATTTTTATTTAGAAATAAAGAAACATTATTTTTTAACTGATTTATTTCTGATTGATTTATTCTATTTTCGTTTAGTTTACATTCCAAAAATACAATATTTTCTTTTTCATCTGTATAAATTATATCTATTTCATTGTTTTTTCTATCAAGCCAGGTTCATATTTTGGTAAAAGTAAAATCAAGATTTCATTTTTTATTTTCTAAAATCAAAAAATCTTTTACTAACTTTTCAAATTTAAATCATTTGTATTTTTCAAAATCTTTCAAAACATTTTCCAAAACCAAATCATAAAGTCATAATTCAAATTTATCTTTATTTGAATAAATATACTTAAACCAAAACTCTATAAAATTATCTTTAATTTTGTATTTACTTATATTTTTTTTGCTTTCCAAAAATGGATAATCCACTTCTATGATATCATAAATATCTATAAGTTCTTTTAAATATAAATCAATTTCTCAAGTTCAAAGTCATACTTGATCCATTATTTCATTTCTTTTGTTTTTTCAAACAGAAATAGCTTCTATAATAGCAAAAAATCTTTTATATTTCATACCAAATTCTTCTATCAAAATTTCTTTTCATTCATTTTTAAATAATGCAAACTCATCAAAAAATAAGTCTTTTAATATTTGATTTAACTCATATTTATCATAATTTTCTCTATAAATAGATTTTAAATAATAAGCAATTCAACCAAAAATAGAATAAATATCAAGTAATATTTGATGATTATAATTTTTTCCAAAAATGTCTTTTAGTATCTCTACTTGAGTATCTAAATCAAACTCTTTGATAAACAAGTTAAAAGTAGCTCTTTTATAAAGTGGTTCTTTTGAGTTTTCAAAGATTTTTATCATAAGACTTTGTAAACTTCCAAGTACTATTATTTTTTTATTTGATTTGTTTTGATATTGGTCAATTTTCTTTTGAAAAATAGAAAAAATTGATTTATCAACATTATTAAAATTTTGAAACTCATCTATTACAAGTAAATTTAAATCAGATTGTAAAAAGAAAAAATCCAAAAAATCTTCTATAGTTTCAAAATTGTATTTTAATCAAGTTTTTTCATAGATATATTTTTCTTGTTTTTGCAAAAAAACTTTTAGATCTGATTTTTCTACAAATATATAATAAAAATCTTTTTGTAAAATGTTGTTATTTAAGTGAGTTATAAGTTCTGTTTTTCAGACTCTTCTTTTTCCAAGTAAATAAATAAACTCAAAATTATTTGAAGTTATTTTTTGTGATAAAATTTTTATTTCTTTTTCTCTATTATAAAATTTCATTTTTTATGAATTATAGTATAAATTATTTATAGTATAATTATTTTATATTATAATACAAGTTTTATTTTAAACTCTTTCTAACTTCCCAAGCATTCAATAAAAAGTATGGTAAATAAGAAAATGTAGTTCATATACTTGCTCATATAGCTCAATAATTTGGTATTAAATATAAATTTAAAGATATATTTACTATTATTCATATTCAAACAAATATAGCTCTCTTGTTTGCTTTTCAGTTATAATCTAAAAAATTTCATAATAATAAAGTATTAATCATAAAAAATAAATAAATACTAAGTATTTGCAATATAACAATACTTCATATATATTCTTGTCAAAATATGATAGGAACTAAAAAGGGTGATAAAAAAAATATTCAAAGCAATATTGGTAAAAATATCAGATTATTTATCTTGATAGTTTTGATAAAAAGTTTTTTTAGTTCTTGTTTATTCTCTTGATTATATTTGGCAAATATGGGCATTACTCCCATAGCAATAGCCATAGTAATATGTGGTAATTTGATAATAATTTGTTTTGCAATAGCATAAACTCATACTTCTTCACTACTTGATAATATCCCTAGCATCAAAACATCTATTTCGGTAAAAACTAAAAATCCTAAACTTATAAAAAGTAAAGGTAAACTATAATTAAATATTTCTTTATAATAAGTGTTTTTTGACTCTCAAAGATTTTTATAAAACACAAAATAAGTTATGGCAAATCATACTATACTACTAACAATTAAAGCTACCAAAAAAGATCAAGTAATATTTAGTAAACTTTCACTAAATAGTAAAAATATAACTACTAAAATAAATTTAAGTCAATGTTCTATAAAATTTACTATAAAATTATATTTAATCCTATGTAGTCACATAAAAATAGATTTTGTAAATTCTGTAATTCATGCAAAAAATATTAATAAAGTTCAAAGTAGCCATAAATTTGATAATTCTGGTTTGTTAAATAAGTTTATAAGTGGAAAATATAGTATCAAAAAAAGTAATGCAAATCACAAACTAAAAATCAGTCTTAGATTTAGTCAATTTTTGATAATATTTTTTATTTCTCAAGTTCAATTATGTTGTGCTATAAATTTTTTGGTACTTGCATTGATTCCAAAAAATGAGATAGTCCAAAATATAGTTATAAAAGAAAGAAAAAAAGACCATAAACCAAAAGTTTCTGGTCATAACTTTCTAGCTAAAAAAATATTTAATCAAAAAAAAAGTCAAAATGTAACTATTTTTGTTAAAAAAGACCAAACAATTTCTTTTTTAAGTTTTTTCATAAATTATTTTTTCCAATGAGATAAATCTCTATTTAAAAATTTTTCTAAATTTTCTATATCTTCAATAAAATATTTTTTTAATTTTTCTTTTGTGTTTTTATCTATTTCTGGATAAGTGTATTCTTGTAGATTCTTTTCCCTAATTTTATTTAGCATTTTTCTAATTCATAATTTTCAAATGAAATCAGTTATAAATCTAAGTTTTATTTTTTCTAAGAAATCTGGTGTTTTAAATAAAAAAGAAAGAATTTTAGATAAAAATATATTTTTTCTTTTTTTTGATGAATTAGATTTTTTAGAAATATTTTTAAATTTAAATTTATTATTAATATTTAAAAAAATACATAATTCTTTTAAAACTTTTTCAGGTTTAAATTTAATATCTTCAAAAAAAAGAATTTTTATATTTTCTTTTGGAAATATTGAAAAATAATTTGACAAATATTTATAATATTTTCATCTTTCTAAATATTCTATAGGATTTTTTTCAATAGCTTCTTCAAATGTTTTAGATTTTTCTGAATTATTTAATTGTTCTTTTAAATAAAAATATGCAGAATAAGCTCTATCAATAGGATTTCTCAATACTACAATAATTTTAATATTAGAGTTATGTTTATAAATTCTTTCTGCAACTAATTGTTCATTCATATAAGATACACTAAATTCTCATAATTTTTGTTTTTTGTTTGCAAATTTAAAAAAAGTTTTATAATAATTATTTCCTTTTAAATATCTTTTTGTAGAAGGTTTAGAAAAATGAGAAAAATCATTAAAAAACTGTATTTCTTTTATATTAGGTATGAAAATTTCTGGATGTTGTTTAAGCATGTTTACAACCCATGTTGTTCAAGCTTTATGTGCTCATATTCAAATAAAGTCTAACTTAAAATCTTCTTTCATTTTATTATAAATTATTATATAAATTATTTAACTCAACTAAATATTTTTCTAAACTATATTTTCTTACTTCTTCTAATCAATTTTTAATCAAATCATTTCTTAAATTTAAATCTTCATACAACTTTATAATACTTTTTATTAAATCTTCAACATTTTGTTTTTCAAATAACAAAGAATTTTTATTATCCATCATTATTTCATTAATTCAAGATATATTTGAAGCTACTAATGGTATTCATATTCAATTTACTTCTAATATAGTCATTGGTAAAGCCTCTCTATGACTTGGAAAAACAAAACAATCTAAAATATTATAAAAACTCACCATATTATTTACATATCAAATATATTGAATATTTGAAATTCATTTTATTTCTTCTAAAAGTTTCTCTTTATCTGGTCAATCTCCAGCTACTAAAAACTTTATATCATATCATTTTTTTATCAAATTTTTTGCAGAATTTACAAATTCTTTCCATCATTTTGCCTCATTTAATCTACTAGCAAATCAAATAACAAAATCATTTTTATCAAGTGAATATTTTTTTCTTTCAGTTTCTATGTCAAAATTTTCTATTTTTTTAAATTTATCTAAATCTACAAAATTGTATAATACTTTTACCTTATTATTATCATATTTAGTTTTTTGTAGTATTGCTTTTTTGATAGCATTTGAAACAGCAATATATAAATTAACTTTATTTTTAAATAAATTCATAAAAAAAGGATATATTTTTCAATCATTAAAAATTGCTCAATGTTCATGTAAAACAAGTTTAATATTTGGGAAAAATAAAGTTTTCAGAACTCATCACATTATTTGAGATTTTGCAAGATGACAATGCAGTATTTCAATATTATTTTCTTTTATAAATTTTCTTAATTTGAATAATGGAAAAGAAAATTTATTCTTAGAATCATATGTAAAAACATTTTGATGGTCTATTTCAATATTTATATCTCTTTTTCTCAAAGCATAAAGAAAAATATTTGAATTATTTTTTTGTTTTTCAAATATTCATTTTACAACTGTTTGAGTTCAACCTAATCACAATGTATCAACCATATGTAAAATTTTCATTACTTCACTTTACTTATAAAATATAAATATTTTCAATTATCTAAGGATAAAATATCTTCTTGAATAATAAAATTAATTTCAACATCATCACCTAAAATAATTAACAACTTATCTTTTAATATTTTAGATTCTTTATTCCAATCATATTTGTCATTAATAACTACTTTTATATTTATTATTTTTCTAGTCTCTTGTATAAATTGATATTTTTTTATTGAATATAATCAATAAAAAGATGTTGTAAGTGCTGTTGAATCAAATGTTCATTTTTTAGTTTTTATTAAAGTTCAAACTCTACCTTCTATTCTTTTTATCTCAAATTCATTTTCTGACCTTATTCATATATCTCAAATTTCATACCTAATCAAAGGCATTGAAAAATTATTTAAAGTTGTTATATAAATTTTTCAATTTTCTCAAGGCTTTACTGGATTTAAATTATGATCCAATATTTCTGCATAATTTTGTAAAATATTTATTTCTAGGTTTTCATTTCAATCTCTACTACAAGCAATATCTCAAACCTCTCTACTTCAATACCTATTTATAATTTTACAATTAAAAACTTCTTTTATAAGTTCTTCCATATCTGGATATAGAGTTCATGCAGAAGTAAGAATTCATCATTTTGGAGAATAAACATCTAAATCATTTTCTTTTATAAATTTTGCAAGTTCATAAATAGATGAAACATAAGCCTCTATAACTTTTGGTTTAAATGAATTAATAGTTTTTACATATTCTTTCATATTTTCTTCTGTCATTTTAAAACTATTACATTCAACTCTATTATAAAGCCAATTTTGTAATCTTTTTGCTAAAGTTTCTTTTTAAACAAGTAAATCTCTTTCTGATCACCAAAGTCTAAGTTCTTTTTCTCAAATATCTTTATTTAAAAAAGTCATAAAATAAAACTTTGTAGCAACTTTCCAATCTTGTAAAACATTATCTTGAATAAATTTTACAGGCTCTCATGTACTTCATCAAGATGTATTTTCAAAAGTCTTTCTATTATTTTTAGATTTGTCTTGTAAATTATCAAACTCTTTTCTTAAGATTTCTTTATTTGTAATAGGAAGATTTTTAAAATTTTCTAAATTTACTTCTAGCTTTTCATTTACTAATTCATATTTTTCTAAAATATTTTTATAGTAAGTAATATTTTTATAACTATAAATTAATATTTTTTTTAATTTTTCATTTTTTAGGTTTCTCTTTTCTTTATTTGAAAGTTTATCAGTATTTTTAATTTCCTTAAAATAATCATAACTTTTTTGTCATGAAATTTTTAATAAAAATAAGATAATATATTTTCTCCAGTTTAGCATAATTTTTTTATAAATTATTAAATTTTAATTTTATTCTTTATATAATCAATAATATCTTTTGTTTTTAAAAAAGCTTTTCACTTTCTTTTAAATATCTCATAATAATATTTTTTTGTTGTCATAGTGGTTAAGTTAAAGGTTAAAATGGAAAATTTTTCTCCAGCCAATGGTTGGATTATTTAATCCAATAAATTCATCTCTCTTTCTATTTCTTCAAGTGTTGGAAGCAATCATTTCAAATCTTCTGGTAAATCTTCTTTTGTGATATAAGAAGCAACTCATATAGGTTTATTGACATCTTTTAGTGCATATTCTACTATTAACCTATTTTTGTCTTTACAAAGAATTATTCAAATAGGTAAATTTTCTCATTCTATCATATCTTGTTTTTCAAGAGCAGATAAGTACATATTCATCTTTCAAGTATATTCAGATTTGAAATTCCCAGCTTTTAGTTCTATAACAACAAAACATTTTAATTTTCTATGATATAAAAGCAAATCAATATAAAAATCTTCTCATCAAATTTCAAGTTTTACTTGTCTTCAAACAAAACTAAAATAAGTTCAAAAATTTTTCAGAGTTTTTTCTATTGAAGTAACCAAAAGATCTTCCAAAGTTTTTTCCAAAAAAGGTTCCTCCAATGAAAGCAGACTAAAATCATAACTATCTTTTACAAGCAAAGATAAATCTCAATTATTTTTTAAATCAGGTAGAGTTTCATCAAAATTTGTTTGTCTCAAAGCCCATTTTTCAAAAGCTTTAAAATTAAGCTGTTTTTCAAGTTCTCTTTTGCTCCATCTTTCTCTTATGGACATTTTTATATAAAACTCTTTTCTTAAATCATCTTTTCAATCTCAGTAATTTGTTTTATCTAATATAAAAATATGATGACTCCATGATATTTGTGCAACCAGTGGTTGCATTTTTAGATTATCTTTATATGAAATATATAATTTTTTCATATATAAAAGATTTCTTTTAGAAAAACCTCTTCTAAATTCAGCTTCTAAATCTTTGCTAAGTTTTCAAATAATATCATCTCACCATTTAGCTTTTTCTTGTTTTTCTATGATAGATTTTCAAATATTCCAGTAAAGATGTATAAGTTCTTTATTTACTGACTTTAAAGCATTATTTCTTGCTTGTAATATATTTTGCTTAATCTCTATTAAGAAATTTTTATAATCATTTGAAATTTTTGTCATAATAATATTTTTTCATTATTAAATCTTATCCCTTATAATTATTTTTTATGATTTTTAAAGTTAAAAAAGATTAATTACAAAAAGTCTTGTAAAAACTTTATATCAATTTTGTTAAATCAAAAAATCTTTTTTCATAGATCTTTTAAATATCTCATAATAGTATTGTTTTGTTGTCATAAGGATTTTATTAAAGGTTAAAGATTTTCTAACTGTCTTTTAAAGTCTTCTTTTTTTGGTAAATAAAGATTATACTCTTTTGCAAAAATCATATTTTCTCATTCTGGAAGAGTGTATTCAACAACAATATCATTTTTTTCTTTACATAGAAGTATTCAAATAGTTTTATTTTCAAAATTTTGTTTTATTTCTCTATCATAATAATTCACATACATTTGCATTTGTCATATATCACCATGAGTTATTTTTCAGATTTTTAGATCTATCAAAACAAAACATTTAAGTAGTCTATTATAAAAAACTAAATCTACATAAAAATGATCTACTCCAGCTGAAAATCTCTTTTGTCTTCATACAAAAGTAAATCATTTACCAAGTTCTAGTAAAAATGTTTCTAAATTATTTATAATAGCTGTTTCAAGCTCTGTTTCTGAATATGATGATCTTTCCTCTAATCATAAAAACTCCAAAATATATGGATCTTTTAAAACATCATTATAGTTTTCTATAATTTGTCATTTTTTAGATAATTCCAAAACTCACTTTTTATCTTTACTAAGTGTAAGTCTTTCATAAAGTGATGAATTTATTTGTCTATCAAGCTCTCTTACTGACCAGCTATTTTCTATAGTTTCTATTATATAAAAACTTCTTTCATTTTCATCTCTAACGGATAATAGTCTTACTATATGAGTCCAAGATAATTTCCTCATCAGTGATGAGGATTTTTCAAAATCTGGAAAATAAGTATAGAAATACCTCATTCTTTCTATATTTTGCACAGAAAAACCTTTTCAAAACTCTTTTGTTAAATCTTTTGATAATTTTTTTAATAATTCTTTTCAATATTCAGCTCTTTTTTCTCATTTTTGCTCATATTCAACTATATATTTTCAAATACTAAAATATGTTTCTACTAAAATAGTATTTACTAAATTTATTGCTTTTTGTTTATTATTAGAAACTATTTTTCAAATCTCTTTTATAAGCATACTGTAATCGTTATTTGAAGATATATTTGTCATAATAATATTTTTTCATTATTAAATTTTAATTCTTTATAATTATTTTTTATTATTTTTAAAGTTAAAGAAGATTAATTACAAAAAGTAT
>NZ_JAEDAM010000044.1 GCF_018420025.1 Candidatus Vampirococcus lugosii
TTATCAAATAATTCTCTCATTTCTGATTTTAAATTTTGTGAAATTCATTCTCTTAGTTTTTTTTCATTTCATTGAATCATAGGTTTATAAATAGATGATACTTTTTTTATTCAAATACTAGCATGATTTATTTGTAAATAAATATTATATATTCATCTAAGATTCATATCTTGCTCATCTATATTAAATATAATTGTTTGTAAATTATTTATTCTAGCTGTCAAATAATCTCAAATTTTTTCTCTATCTCAATCTATATTTTCTCATTCATCAAATATTTTTGATAAATAGTTTGATAAATAATTTCTTGTATTTTCATCTCAAATATTATCTAATTCATCATTAATTTTTTCTAATTTTTTATATATACTTACATAATTATCAATAATTTCTAAAATATTTTCTATAATATATTTTAAACTATAAAAATCTAATTTATTATCATAAGATTTTACAGTTATTTTTTGGAAACTACAATCCGAACTTTCTAGTTCATCCAATAATTTACAAGAAAGTCAATTAATAATATCTGTTCATATTCAAACATCTTTCAAATTTACATAACCAGTAAAAGCATCTACAAATTCTTGTCTATTTTGATATCATGTAAATTTATTTTCCCATCTCAAATAATTATTATAACTATCATTATTTTGAAATAAAACTTTAATATCACTTATATCAAAATATTTTAGAGAACCTTCCAAATTTTGAACAGTTCTCAATTGCAAAATTGCTACATCTATAAAAGTAGGCTGACTTTTTGGAGATTCATTTGATAATTTATTCAGAGCATTTGATTTTTGTGAAGAATCTAATTGATCAAAATTAATAGAAGATACACCTCATAACACATCAAACTTCTCAAAAGTATCAGGAATTTCTGCTGTACTTATTATATTTTTATAAACTTCATTTAATAAAGTTGAAGATGTTGCTCAAAATGATATAGAAGTTAAATTTCCCAAAGAAACTATAATAAACAACATTAATATATATAATTTTTTCATTTTTTATTTTTTTATTTTAATAAATAATATTATTTACTTAAAATAAAGTATAATATTATTTATTAAATTTTCAAGTATATTTTAAGTTTTATTATATTAAATCAAAAAAATACCACTTTTTTAATTAAATTAAATTAAAAAAATGGTTATTAGATAAAAAATATTTTTTTATAAATCAAGATCTTTTACATTTTTGGCATTATTTAATATAAAATTTCTTCTCATAGAAACATCTTCTCACATAAGAACTCTAAATAATCTATCTGATTCTTGAGCATCTTGAACAGTTACTTGTTGCATTTTTCTAAATTCTGGATCCATTGTAGTATCCCAAAGTTGTTGTGGATTCATTTCTCAAAGTCATTTATATCTACTTATTTGAACATTTTGTCAAAATCAATTTTCTTGAATTGATTTATTTAAATCAACATTTGGAGGATATATATATACTTCTTTTTTACCTTGTTTTAACTTATATATAGGAGGTACTGCAATATAAAGATTTCAATTATCAACTAGTGGTTTCATATATCTATAAAAAAATGTAAGCAATAAGGTTCTAATATGAGCTCCATCAACATCAGCATCCGTCATTATTATAATTTTTTCATATCTTATTTTACTAATATCAAAATTATCTTTTATTCATCATCAAATTGCAATTATTAAAGATTTAACTTCATTATTTTGTAATATTCTCTGCATAGCAGCATTTTCAGTATTCAATATTTTACCTCTCAAAGGCAATATTGCTTGAAATGCACTATCCCTACCCTGCTTCGCACTTCAACCAGCAGAATTACCCTCTACTATATAAAGTTCCGTTCATTCAGGTTTTTTAATATGACAATCAGAAAGTTTTCAAGGCAAAACTCAAGTAGATAAAACATTTTTCCTCAAAACAGTTTCTCTCGCCATTTTTGCAGCTATTCTAGCTTTTGCACTCAAAGTTATTTTTTCCAAAAGATTTTTGAATTGATCTTCATTTTGTTTAAAATAATCTTTCAGATAATCATAAACAATTTTATCAATTTCTTTTCTTACATAAGAATTACCCAATTTTCATTTAGTTTGTCATTCAAATTGAGGTTCTGGAATTTTAATACTAATTATAGCATATAATCCATCTGTAATATCTGACATTTGAAATTCTCATATTTTCTTATCAACTTGATTAAAACTTTGAGCAGTTTCATTTATTATTTTAAGTAAAGAATTTTTGAAACCATTTACATGACTACCACCATCTATAGTATGTACATTGTTTACAAAAGAAATAATATTATCATTAGTAGTATCCACAAATTGAAAACTTATATCAGCCCATATATCTTTTCATTCTTTTTGAATAAAATATTGATCAGTTACAGAAACTTGTTCTCATACTATATTTTTTAACCAAGTTTTTATTCATCATTGAAAATAAAATCTTTCTCTTTTATCAGTTCTTTCATCTATTATAGTAAAAGAAACTCAAGGAGTTAAATAAGCAGATTGTTTAAGTCTAGTAGTAATTAAATTGTAAGAAAATTCAATAGTTTCAAAAATATCTCAATCTGGTCTAAATTTTATAGTTGTTCAAGTTTTATCAGTTTCTCAAATTATTTTAACATCATCTACAGGAACTCATTTTTTATATTCTTGTTGATAAAGTTTTCAATTTTTATGAACTTGTGCTATCATATCAGTTGATAATGCATTTACAACAGAAGAACCAACTCAATGCAAACCTCAACTTACTTTGTATGCAGATTTTTCAAATTTACCTCAAGCATGTAAAACTGTCAATATTGTTTCCAATGCAGATTTATTAGTTTTTTTATGTTTAGCAACTGGAATTCATCTACCATCATCATAAACTGAAACCCAGTTTCATTCTCATAAAACAACAGTAATATTATTACAAAAACCTGCTAAAGATTCATCAACTGCATTATCTACTATTTCTTGTACCATATGATGTAATCATTTTGTATCTGTGGATCATATATACATTCAAGGTCTTTGTCTTACAGGTTCCAATCATTCCAAAACTTTTATTTGAGAGGCATCATATGTCATATATTAATTTATTTAATAAATACTAAAAATATAAACTATATTATATATATTTTTTTAATAAATTCAATTGTAAAAACTATTTTTATCTTAATACCCAAAATTTATTGACAATAATAATATTATATAATCAAATTATTATTCTTGACATATATTCTCAAAAAATAATCTAGTAAATTAAACATTAAATTTAAAAATTATTACATCTCAGTCTTGAACAACATAATCCTTTCATTGCAATTTTACTAATCATTTTTCTTTTGCTTTTTGCCAAGAAAATGTTTCCAAAAGATCTTCATATTTTACTATTTCTGCTTTAATAAATCATCTTTGAAAATCAGTATGAATAGCTCATGCTGCTTGAGGAGCTGTACTATTTTTTAATATTGTCCAAGCTTTAGTTTCTTTTTCTCAACTTGTAAAATAATACATAAGCCCAACTTCATCAAAAGATTTTTTTATCAAATCATCCAATGTAGGAATTTTTACATCTCAATACATATCTTTCAAAAAATCTTGTTTTTCTTGTTTATCAAATTCTATCATATCAGCTTCAATTTTTGCACTTACTAAACAAACTACTTTATCAAGCTTTTTTTCATATTCTTTTATTAATTTTGAAGAATTTAAAATATTTTCTTCGGAAACATTTAAAACATATATAAACGGTTTATTTGTAAGAAAATTATATTGTTTCAAAATATTTTTTTCTTTATCAGAAAAATCACTATATATATCATATATTAATTTTCATTCTTGTAATATTGATTTTGCTTTTTCCAAAACAGAAAAAGTATCTATTGCATCTTTATCTTTACTTTTAACTTTTTTTGATAATTGAGGTAATTTATCTTCTATTTGTTGCAAATCGGATATTATAAGTTCTGTATTTATTGTTTCTATATCTCTCATAGGATCAACATTTCAATCTACATGATTTACATCTTCATCTTCAAAATGTCTTACCACTTGCACAATAGCATCAACTTCCCTTATATTTCATAAGAATTTATTACCTAATCATTCACCATTACTCGCTCATTTCACCAAACCTGCTATATCAACAAATTTAATATTTGCATAAATTTTATTTTTAGAATTTGAAATTTCAGATAATTTATCAACTCTTTCATCTTTTACATCAACTATTCAAGTATTTGCATCAATAGTACAAAATGGAAAATTTCAACTATCTGCAGAATAAGAATTTGTAAGAGCATTAAACAATGTAGATTTACCAACATTTGGCAAGCCAACTATACCTATTTTCATAAAAAATATATTTAATTAAATAAATTTAAATATCATTATAATTAATTAATATTTTATTTCAACAAGATATTGTTTTTTATTTCAAAAATTTTTTAAAATAAAAAATTGTATTAATTTAAACTAAAAAAATTATCTCAAAATTTTGTAATTATCAGTAAAATCTATAATTCTAGATTCAACAGATTTTTTGTAATTATGTATCAGAATATAATCAACATTTTTTTCAAATTTTTCTTCAAAATATTTTTCATCTTCTATATAATCAGTATTTGAAATATTTGCAGAAGTAGTAATAAAAGCTTGATTTAATTTAGTTACAAAATTTTGAAAATTATTTTTTAATATTCTAACTCAAACTTTATTATTTACTCAGATATCGGGCAAGAATAAATTATTTTTTTTACTAAGAATTACTGTAATACCGTGATTATTTTCCAAAAAAAAATTAAATTTTTCTTCAAAATCATTACTTGTAATAAAATTTTCTTTGATCCAATCAATATTTGGAGCTACAATAGAAAAAGGTTTATTTTTATCTCTTTTTTTAATATCATAAATTCTCTCAATATTTGATTTATTTACAATAGATCAAATTCAATAAATAGTATCTGTAGGATAAATAAAAATTTTATTATTTAATGCTTCTTTTACATAAAAATCAAAATTATCACAGAAATAATTGAAATTTATTTTCTCCATTAAAAATAAATTAATTCAATAAAATAAAATCTAAAAACTTTTTATGAATCTTATATCTCAATTTGTCAAAAGTCTTATATCTTTAATTCAATATTTAACTGCTATCAGTCTAGTCATTCACATACCAAATGCAAATCATGAATATTTTTCAGTATCTATTCATCACTCTTTAAGAACATTAGGATGGATCATTCAAGCTCATAAAATTTCTATCCAACCAGTTCATTTACACAAACTACATCATTTTCATTTACAAATAGGACAAGATGCATCAATTTCCATACCTGGTTCTACAAAAGGAAAATATCAAGGTCTCATTCTTATTTCAAGTTCATCATTTTCTAATATTTTGGACAAAAGTTCTCTCAAAGTATATTTAAGCTCTGCCATAGATATATTTTCTCAAACTACAATTCATTCATATTGCCGAAAACATGAATCATGAGATGAATCTAAATTTTCATATCTATAAACTTTACCTGGAATTACAACTTTTGATGGTGCTCAATATTTTTTAAATATATCATTTTGTTTAGCAGAAGTATGAGTTCTTAATATATATTCTTCTCATTTTTCATCTTTATTTGTAAGAAAAATAGTATCATGCATTTCAGTAGCAGGATGATTAGATGGAACATTAAGAGAATTAAAATTTTCATATTTACTAACTAAACTATCTCCTTTTTCTATTATAAATCACATTCATCTAGATATTTCTTCTATTTGTCTCCTAGTTTTTGAAATCAAATTTAAATATCATTTATCTATATCAAAAGATGGAATACCTATATCTATAAGTTCATTATTTAATTTTTTATTTATTTGTTCTTTTTTTAAAAAATTCTGTTTTTTATCAAATTCAATTTGTATTTCATTCTTTAGAGAACTAAGAAATTGTCATTTTTCTTTTCTTTCTTCAGGAGACAATTTTCCCAAAGTTTTAAATTCTTCATTTATTTGAGATTTCTTACCAAGATATTTTCAATGAAAAGATTGTAATCATTCTACATCACAAACACTATCTAAATTTTTTAAAATTTCATCTTTATTTATCATAAAAAAATATATATTATATAATAAAATTATATTAAATATATATAATGAAAAAATAAATATTTTCAAGATTTAAATATTTTTTTGTACCAACAAGATTAAATTATCAGTACTACTATAAAAAAAAACATATTTATAGTTGTTTTTTATTAAAAAATCTTTATATATTAATATTATTTAATTTTGTAAACTACAATTTTGTATGGTAAGCATTAGTGTCGCAAGTAAAGAATTTTGACTTACAAAAAAAGAATTTATTCAATTTGTAAAAGAAAAAACTGGTAAAGTTTATAGTGAGAAAACTTCAAGAATTTCTGATAATGTTTTTAATAAATTAAAAAAAGAATTAAAGCCAAAACTTGAAGATAGTGATACTTCAAAAATTTCTTATAAAAAAACATTTGTATCTGATGATGATATTCTTTTGGAAGAGAATTCTTTTTTATCTGAATTATGATTTGAATCTGAAATAAATAATATGATTATAGATAATAAAAAAAACTTAAAAAAAGAACAAATTGTAAGCACTATTTCTGACAAAAAAAATGAAATTATTGAAAAACTTGAGAATATTGAAGAAGTAAAAGTAAAAAAAGATGAAAAAGAATTTATTAATACTAATTTAGATATAGATATAGATAAAAAAGATCTATGAAAAGATGAATTTATTAATGAAGAAAATGATAAAAATAAAGAAGTAGAGGTAGAAGTAGAAGAAAAAAAAGAAAAAATAAATCTTAATTCAGAAGAAAAAGCTTGATCAAAAAATATATCTGTTTGAGGTAAAAATAAGAAAACAGGTAATAAGTTTAAAGTAACCAAAAAAATAGATCAGAATCAGAATATAAAAGAAGAAAAGAAAAATGATAATAAATCAAATAATACACCTGTTGTAGGCAACAATAATAATTGAGAAAAAAAACAATGATGAATAAAGTTTAATATAGTTAAAAAAAGTGATAAAGTTAATACTTCTTCTAATTTTGGTAAAGTAAATAATTACTGAAAAAAAACTACAAAATTAACAAAAAAAGATAAGAAAAAACAAGCATCTTTTGTTAAAAAAGAAGAACCAATTAAAAAAAGAGAGATAAATCCTCAAGTTTCTTCAACATTAAAGAAAAAAGATGTTATTAGTATATGAGATAAAATAAGTATAAAAGAATTTTCGGAAAAAATGTGAGTTTCATTACAAGAGCTAATGAAAGCTTTATTGTGAAATAAAATTGTTTTGTCGGTAGCATCTAATATAGATTTTGATACAGCATCTTTGATATGAGAAGAACTTGGTGTTAAAGTAGAAAAAGAAAAAGAAGATGTTTCTGTAAGTAAATTATTGTCTTGAGATATTAAATCTATTTTGGATCTTGATAAAGATTTGCCAAATCTTTCAGTTAGAGCTCCTATTGTTACAGTTATGGGACATGTAGATCATGGTAAAACTAAATTATTGGATTATATTAGAAAAACTGATGTTGTATGATGAGAAGCGGGTTGAATAACACAGTCTATTTGAGCATCACAAATTCATCATAATTGAAATTTAATAACTTTTATAGATACTCCTTGACATGAATTATTTACAGCATTAAGATCTAGGTGATCAAAAATAACTGATGTAGCAATTATTGTTGTTGCTGCTGATGATTGAATTAAACAGCAAACTGTAGAAGCTATAAATCATGCAAAAGATGCACAAGTTCCTATAATTGTTGCAGTTACAAAAATAGATTTGCCAAACTCTAATATTGAGTTAGTTAAATCTAAACTTTCAGAACATTGATTAGTTGCTGAAGATTGGTGATGAGAAACTATTGTAGTTCCAATTTCTTCTATTACTTGAGAATGAATTGACGAATTGTTAGATATGGTAAGTTTACAATCTGAAATATTAGAATTAAAATATAATTCTGAAAGAAATTGAGTTGGTGTTATTTTGGAGTCAAAAAAAGATGCTAAAAAATGAATTACAGCTAGTATGATATTAATGACTTGAAATATGAATATTTGAGATGTTATTATTTTAGGATCTACATATGGAAAGATAAAAAGAATGACCAACTGGAAAAAACAAGATATAAGAAAAAGTTTCGGTTGAGATCCTATACAAATTCTTTGAATACAAGATTTACCAAAACCTTGAAGTATTGTGGAAGTTATAAATTCGGAAAAAGATGCTCGTAATAAAATACAAAAAATTAAAGATAATGAAGAAAACGAAGTTGTATGAATTTGAGTTCAAAATTTATTGGATCAAATTTCTGCATGAGAAAAGACACAACTTAAACTTATTTTAAAATCTGATAGTTTTTGAAGTTTGGAAGCATTAAAATATGCTATATGAAAAATAGATGTACATGAAAATGTTGAAATTAAAATACTACATAGTGATGTATGAGCAGTTAATGATTCTGATATTAATTTGGCAAAAGCTTCTCTTGCTTTTATTGTTTGATTTAATCTTATTAATAATGCTTTAATCAAGAAAAAAGCTGAAAATCAATGAGTTATAATTAAGTCATTTGATATTATCTATGAACTTATAGATTATGTACAAACATTAGCTACTTGAATGATTGTGATAGAAAAAGAAGAAGTTCATATATGAAAATTAGAGATTAAAGCTGTATTTTATAGAAAATGAAAAGAAATGATTGTTTGATGAAAAGTTATTCAATGAAAAATTAGAAATTGATCATATTTGAGAGTATATAAAGATGAAATAAAAAAAGAAGAAGAGAAAGATATACAAGCTTTTGCAACTGGTAAAGTAAGTTCCTTAAAAAAAGAACAAGAAAATGTTGAAGAAATTTCTGTAGGTCACGAATGTGGTATTAAAATAAAAGTTTCTCAAAAATTACAAGTATGAGATGTTTTAGATTTTTTTGTAATGGAATAATATATAAAAAATAATTTTTAATTATAAATTAAATCATTTTTTATGATGAACAATAAATTAAGTTAAAAATTAATTAATATTTTTATATTTAATTTATTTATTATAATTAGTATGATACTGTATATATAATATATTTATTTGAAAATTATTTATAAAATGAAATTAGTTGTTTGATTA
>NZ_JAEDAM010000045.1 GCF_018420025.1 Candidatus Vampirococcus lugosii
TATTACATAATAGAGGCGAAAGTAAATAATAGTGCAAAAAAAGCGATAGAACAAATAAATAAAAAATATTTACCACAGTTTAGCGAAGATGACGAGATAGTAAAAATATGAATAAATTGGAACAAAAAATGATGAGAATTTGATGTTGTTTATGAAAAATAATTAATTTTGTTGATTAAATAATTTAAAAATAGTAATACTTCAATATTGTTTTGTTTAAATAATTTCCAAATCTTCTATTTTATGTTTACTAACATTAGAAGTATTTCAATTAAGAGATTCTTTAAGAGCCAACAATATTATTTCTATGTTTTACTTTTTTTGTATCTTTTGCTAGATGTGTTTGTAGTGGCGAGTATTATTGTATTTTCTAGTCTTCTGCAGTAATTAAAGATAAAAAACTTTGAAAAGTTAATTAAGAACTAATAAAAACAATAAATAAAAAAGGTGTAATTAGTGGAAATTTATGAAAAAATATGTATAAAGGAGGCATTAAAATTAAGTTTAAATGCTTTAAAATTAATAAAATATAAGAAAATGAATTATATAAACTGTAAACAACTCTACTATTTTTTTAATTTAGGTGTAGAAAATTAGATATAAAAATATTGACTTATTGTTTTTTTTAAGTATATAAGTATTAATTTATTTTATAAATTAATTTTATTCTATGGATAGATTATCAGAAAATAAAAATGTAAATAGTGAAAGTAAAAATCTTGGTGTTAATAAAGAAATTTATGATATAATAGAATGATCTTGAGCAAAGATTGAAAAAACTAATTTATGATTAAGTATAAATTTATGAGAAAAAAAAGACAATAAACTTTTTTTAAAAAAATTAATAGGTGAAATATATAAATGATGATATTGTATACAGGATATAAATATTTTTGGTATTATGGAATGTGTAAATAATTGAAAAAAAAGTTTAATTTTGTGAGCTTGATTTAAAAAGTTTGATTCGTATGAAAAAGAAATTTATGAATCAAAATTAAAAATAGAATCAAATTGTGCAAAATTTGACTTTTTTGTTACTTATGATGAAGAAACTGATACAGAATTTAATGCAGAATATGATAAAGTAATAATGACATTATTGCAAAATTGAATTGTATATTGAATTAATTATGATTTAATAAATAATGTTGTTAATTGACTTGAGGCTAAATCAATCCAAGTAGTAGCAGAAAGTGAAGAAGTACAAGAATTTAAAGATTGAATGAAAAAATCATATATTAAATATTTAAAATGATGAAAATCTAATAAAGCAATAAAAGAAGAGAGTATAGTAAGAGATCTTTGTTCAAAAAATGATTCTGATAAAGCTCATAGATCTTCTTATAAACAAATGTTCCCTATGACATTTGCATATGAATGATTAAATATTATTGCTGAATTAGTTGCTCCTAAATCATGAAAAACTTATAGAGATATGTTTGGTAATGATGTTTCAATCTCTTCAAATAATATAGATTTGAAAGATTATTCATGAGAATGAACTAAAATAAGAAATGTAGATTGAGTTCAACAAATAATTGCTACAAAAGATTGATATGTAGATATTGATCCAAAAACATGAAAAATAAATCTTTTAACAAAAGCAGATTATTCTTGAAATATTGATGAAGAAACTTGATCTTTAAATATTCTTGCTCCTGAATTTAATTTACAGTGAGATATAAAAAAAATGATATGAATTATTAGTTAATGATTGTACTGTGCAATGAAATATTTATTGAAATATATATTCCAAGTGATGAAGTATAACTATAAATTGAAAATGTATATGATGAGAAATAGAAACAGTAAATTGAAAAATATTAATTAATTGAGATATTATTGATAATAGTAATATTATATCAGAAAATTGAACAATTATAGTTGAAAATGTAAAAGATTCTGTGATCATTTGAAATGATATTTTGATAAAAAATGCAGAATGATGTAAAATTATTTGACATAAAGTAAAAATATTAAAAAGTATTTGAAATGAAATTATATGAGATTATTTGCATATAAATGAACTTGTAGATAAGAAAGATAATAAAAATATAATTTATTCATTTTTATTTAATATATGAAAAATAATAGATACATTAGATACTTTATATAAAGATTATTTAAATCTTTCCAAATTTTTGATTGATTTAAAAAAGAAAAAAGAAAATTTATTGTTTAAGTTAAATGATTGAATAAATTATGATACAGAATATAAAGATTATTATGAAATAGAGAGAAAAGTTAGAAAATGAGAAATTAAATTAAATAAATTATCCGATGAAAAAAAACAAGTATTGGAAAAAGTTTTAAATATAATAAAGGATAGAAGACAAGAATTAAAAAGTGATTTAAATACAACAACAAATTTAGAGAAAAAAACATTAACTGAAAAAAATCAATTAAATAATAAAATTAAATCACTTGAAATAAAGATGAATGAATTTAAAGTTTCTAATTTGGAAAAATGATATTTTGTACAAAAAAGTAATTGAGACTCATTTGATAATAGATTATATTCTGTACCAGTATCTGTAAAAGAATTATTAAATTCAAAAATATGATTTGAAAAAAAGATAAAAATATTAAAATGAGATATTGATGTATCATATGTTGATTATCTAAATGATTTATTTTGAAGTTTTGTAAGTAATCTTAAATTACAAGAGGTTTACACTGAAAAAACAAATACTAAAGATGGTAGGGAAAGATTTAATACTGTTAGAAGTTTTCATAGAACTGTATTAGTAGCAGATGATAATATACAAGAACAAGTAGATAATATTAAAGAATCTCATGATATATTGGTAAATAATGTATTAAAAGCAAAAATGCTTGATATATGAATAAATTGAATATGATTAGTTATTAAAAATGATTGAACTGTATTAAATAAATGAGATCAGTTATTTTTGGAATTAAAAGATGAATGATGATATATTAAATTTAATTTTATTGTAGATCGAAAAGAGGCTAATGAAAATTATATAAGATTTGGATGACATTTTGAATGAATAGATTTGAATACTGAATTGAAATTGTTGAATATTAAAAAATCTTATGAAAATAGTGTTAAATCATAAAAAATATGTAATGATACTTAAAAAATGTAAGATTGTATAGTGTTGTTAAAAATAATTTGTATAATTAAATGCAATTTATTTGATAACAAACTATATAATAAATATACATAATAATACAAAATCATCTCCATTTCAAAGAAATGGAGATATGAAAATTCTATTTAAAGATGAATGAATCATTAAAGATAAAAAAATTATAATAATATTCTTCATCTACTTGTTTTTTCAATTTTTCATAATTTTAATAAAAGTGGTTCAATATCTTCTTCTATAGCTTTTTCATTCATTCACATTTTTATTGCAATAGTTCTTACTCAAACTGCTCTTCATTCACTTTCTGATAATATTTTCAAATATTGTTTATGAATTTCTTGTATTCATCAATTTTCAAGTTTTCATCGTTTCACAAAATTTTCCCATTCATTTTTATCAAGAAAATTTTCTAAAGATAAAAAATCATTTTTACTTATTAAATAATCTCTTATTTTAATACAAAAATTTTTTATAGTTCTAGGTGTATTATCAACTTTTTCACCTATTTTTTCTATTATATTATCTGAAGTATTTATTCATAATTTTATTAAATTGTCTTTTATTATTTGATTTTTTTGTTGTGTTGTATAATTTTCAAAATGGAAAGTATATATAAATCTATTTTTCAATGGACTTGTCAAGCTTTCCAATTTGGTGGTTGCTCAAATTAATGAAAATTCATTTAATGCAATTCTTACATTTCATCATTCTGGCATCACCATATCTATACAAAAATCTTCCATAGCAGTATACAAAACTTCTTCTATATTAGGTTTTATTCTATGTATTTCGTCTATAAATAAAATATCTTTTTTTTCAAGATTGTTCAATATAGATATTATTTCTGAAGGTTTAGAAATAGCATATCCAGTAATAATTTTTATATTTACACCAAATTTTTTTGCAACTATTTGTGCAATTGTTGTTTTTCAATATCAACTCTGTCATGAAAAAAGTATATGTCATAAAGTACTATTTCTTTTTTTAGCACTATCTAATGCAGTTTGTAAAATTTTTTTTATTTCATCTTGTCATACAAATTCATCAAAATCAATAGGTCTATCATTCTTTTTTTCATTCTTTTTTTGTGTAGTTATTTTTTTAATTTCCATATCTTTTTTATTTTTTATTCTTATAATTAAATTATATATAAAATATATATATAAAAATTACTTGAAAAATCAACTTAAAAAACTATATATAATATATATTTATAAATAATATTGTTTAAATATGGATCCAAAACTTTTAGAGCTTTTAAAAATAGTAATAGAAAATTATATTTCTAGATGAGAACCTGTTGGTTCAAAATTTTTAAATTCTTTGGAAGATATTACTTATGCTCCATCAACATTAAGAAAATATTTAAATGAACTAGAATGAGGCTGATATTTATATCAACCTTATCATAGTGCTGGTAGATTACCAACAATTAAATGATTTTCTAATTATTTGGATGATTTATTAATAAATGAAGAAGATTTATCAAGTGATTTTAATTTTAATGCAAAAATGGCAAGAAATTCACTTAGATTTATCGTAGAATCTCTTTGAAAATCTACAGACTGAGTAGTTGTAGGTTTTTTGAAAAATGATGAATATTATTTTTTATGAATCAATAATTTAATAACAAATGATTCTTTGAAAGATTATGAAACTATTAGATTATTAATACAATTTATAGAAAATAAAAATATTATCAAACATCTAAATAGTAAAATGATAAGATATAATCAAATAAAATATAGTTTTATAAAATCTAAAGATAAATTTATATCAAGTTTATATGCAAAAATAAATGTAAATTGATATGAAGGAATAATTACAGTTTTGTGACCTGTAAGAATAAATTATAAAAAAAATATGAATATATTACAAAAATTTTTAAAAGCTTATAATTCGCAAATTTAAATATGGAATTTGAAAAACATATACATGATTTGGAGAATATTGATATAAAAGATCCTGAAATATCACAGATGTTAATAGAATTAAAACAAGATATTCTTTCCATAAATGAACAGAGTTTTGAAGCAAAAGAATTATGTGATAAAGCAGTTTTTGCTATAGATGAAAAAAATAAAGAAGAATTAATGTACTATTTGGAAAAACTTTCTAGTATGGAAAAAAAAGAAAGTAAAGAAGCTATAATTTCTTCTACAAAAGATTTAGAAAATCTTAAAAACAATATTCCACAAAATCAATTAAATAAAGTAAATAAAGAATATCTTGATTCTCTTACAAGAGAACAAAGAGATAAAATTATTTTTGAAATTGCTGAAAAATGAAGAGAAAATGATTACAAAGAAGTAGAAAATATAGCAAAAGAATTAGCAAATAATGAAAAATGAGTAATATGAAAATTAATTTCTTATATTATGAAAAAATCTATATAATAATTTTATATAATAAATAAATTAATAATGTCTATTGTTTTAAAAAGTGCAGGTTGAATAATTTATTATTTTGATAAAAAGGATTGAACTCCAAAATTTTTTTTGGTAAAAAGACATGCTCTTTCTGGAAAAATAGAACGAGTTGCACCAAAATGAAAAATTGAAAAAAATGAAAAAGATATAGATACAGTTGTGAGAGAAATAAAAGAAGAAGTTTGAATTTATTCACAAAATATAAAAGTAAAATCATATTTATGAAGTGTTTTGATAAATCTTCGCAATACTGGTAAATGATCTTATGATAAAAAAATAAGTTATTATTTAGTAGAATATTTTTGAGATTTCTCTGATATTAAAATAGAAAATGTAGAATGATATTTATGATATCATAAATGGGCAACTATACAAGAAATTAGTTGACTTATTTATTATGAAAATTTAAGACATATTTTTATGAGTGCATACAATAAAATTATGTGAAATAGTATTTAATTAAAAAAATTATTAATTTATATGGAAATAAAATTTATGTGATGAAATAATTTATCAATATTATGAGATAATAATTTAGATATTGATATAAAAAATAATAATTTATTTATAAATTTTGATGAAGCAAAAAAAGATAATTTAGTAGATTGATTTTTTTATGAAAAAATATGAAATAAATCTTATTTAATTAAATATTTTGATAAAAAAATAATTATTTTGAATGAAGAATATTTATTGAATTTTGAAACAAAAATAGATGCAATATTTGTAGATATTATTAATAATAAAATAAATATAGAATCTTTATTATTTTTTAAAAGTAGATTTATAATTCCAATTTGATTTTTTGACCGATTTCATTATAAAGAATATTTGACAAATTTTTCAAGAGAAATTATGTTAAATAATATATCAACTCCCAAAGTTATTAAAGTTTGACAATATATTATTTTATAAAAATAAATATTAATTTAATGAATAAAAAGTTAAAAATAGCGATTATTCAATTTATTATAGGAACTGTATTATTATCATTTGTTTATACTTATTTGGAATCAAATCCAGCAGAAAAAACTTCTATAATATCCTGACCAAAAACACTTCTTGAAAATATTCAATTACTTATTTATAGTAAATTTACTGATAAATGAGTTTATTTAAAAAATAAACAATCTATGGAAAGATCTTATTGAGAATTAATAATTAATCTTGAATCTATGCCATGTTTGTCAAGTGAATTACAAAATTTAAATTTAGTATATGAAGAATTAAAATCTGCTAGTTTGGACGAATTTTTGGAAAATGAATTTTATTTTGTGAGCAATTATCATAAATACTTAGAAAAAATAAATGAATGATGTAATTAATTTTGAAAATGTTAAAAGTAATATTTATAAATTTTTGATAGAAAACATAGAAAAACATATTAAAAAAATATATATTTGAGTATCTTGATGATCAGATAGTATGTTTTTATTTTTTGTTCTACAAAAAATTATTTATAATTTCAATTTTGATATAAAAATAATAGTTCTTCATTATAATCATTGATATAGAGAAGAATCTTTTCAAGAATCTATATTTTTACAAAATTATTTTGAACAAAATTGAATAGAATTTATATCTTGAAATTATGAATTAGACAATTTTTCTGAAAATAATTTGAGAAAAGCTAGATATTCTTTTTTTGATCAAAATTTAAATGAAAATTCTTATCTATTTTTGGGACATAACTTGACTGATCGTGTAGAAACAAGTTTTGTAAATATGCTTCGTTGAGCTTGAATAAAATGAATATTAAATATGAAAAAAATTTCAAAAAAAAATAATATATATTATATATGTAGACCATTATTAGATATTCCCAAAGATAAAATAAAAGATTTTTGTGATGAATTTTCTATTCCATATTTTCAAGATTATACAAATGATAATGTTGATTTTTCTCAAAGAAATTTTATTAGAAATAATATTTTGAAAATATTTTATGAAATTTCCAACAAAGATAAAAACTGAAATTTACTTTTTTTGAAAAGCTTCATAAATTTATATGAAAACATTGAAAATATTGAAAAAAATTCTATAATAGAATATACTAAATTTCCATTACCAAATATTGTTGATTATGATTTTTTCTATTTATTAGAAACAAATATAAAAAATAAAGAAGATCTTGTTTTATTATTTGATGAATTTAATTTATACAAAAATATATCATCAAGATTAATTGATGAATTTTATAATTTTTTTGTAAATGTTTCCTCTTGATATAAATATTTATGATGAATATATTTTCTTAAATCTTATAATAAAATTTATATTTACAAATGAAAAAATAAGTTTTGGGAACAGGATTACTCTAATATATCTCAAAAAATAAATAAAATTGGCAAAATAAATTTTTATGGTTATAATATACATATAGATAATAAAAAAATATGATATAATATTAGATTTCCAAATAAAAATGATATTTATTGAAATAAAAAATTTAATTTATATCTAAAAAAAAATAAATATCCTTTTTTTATAAGAAATCTAGTGGCAGTTATTGTTGATTGAAATACAATAATTGAAAAATTTAATTAAATAACTAAAATAAAATGACTATGACTACTTTTTTTATTATTTGGTTCTTACTATTAATTATATCATTAATATGATTTAAAATCACAGAAAAACATAGAACAAAAATTAAAAAACAAATAGTAGATTTATATGATCTATTTATATATGATTATACATTAAAAATCTTGAGAAATAAAGAAAATTTTTATTCATGGGATAAAGCATTAGATATAATTTTCAAAAATCATATTGATTTCATAAAAAATAAAGATTATTCCACAAATTCTCTAAAAAATTTTAATAATAAATTTATGTTGGATATATCTTATACCGAGGATCTCTTATCTCAAGATAACTTATTTGATTCAAACCTTATTTCCAATTCAAATAAATTAATAAGTTGAAGTAGTTTTGTATATACTATGAATAAAGCTTTTTTTTATTCTACATGTTTATTTAGTTTATTTATGTTTTTAATTTACAAAAAATATAAAAAAATATAAAATATTTTTTCATTAAACCCATCTTTGTAAACAAAAATAGCTAGTTTTGTAGTGGCGAGTATTATTGTATTTTCTCTTGAAATTATGATTTTTTTCATTATAATAAATATATTATTTTTTATCTTTTATATCTTTTTGTGTAAATAACACTAGTCTATATTACATTCCAAATTTATATTTGTTTTCATTCACCTATCAAAAACAAATATAATTTCTTTTATTTTAAATCTTTCTTTTAATTCATTTACCTTTGATTGTAATGTAGATTTATCATTTATATTTCATTCCAATATTTCTATACTTATAGGATATCAA
>NZ_JAEDAM010000009.1 GCF_018420025.1 Candidatus Vampirococcus lugosii
AATTGGAATAAAAAATGATGAGAATTTGATGTTGTTTATGAAAAATAATTAATTTGGAATTATTTAAAATTAATTTATTACTTTTTTTTATGTTATAAAAAAAATAATTTTATCACTAATCTTTTGATTTGTAGTTTTTGTTGTTGCTTATATAAATATAAGTTCATTAAAAAAATAATTTTTAAAATTTAATAATAAAAATTTAATGATAGAAAAATATGAAATACCAACACCAGATTATATAAATATTATAAGTAAAGAGCTTAATTTAGAAAATTGACAAGTCCAAACTGTGATTGAGCTTACATCTCAATGAGCAACAGTTCCATTTATTTCTCGTTATAGGAAGGAACAAACTTGAAATTTAGATGAAAATCAAATAAGATCTATTTTGGAAATTCAAAAATTTCAAGAAAATATAAATAAAACAAAACAAACTGCAATAAATTGAATTGCTGAACAAAATAAATTAACTGAAGAGCTTTTATCAAATATACTTGCTTGCAAAACTTTGAAAGAAGTAGAAGAAATATATAAACCTTATAAATCAAAAAGAAAAACAAAAGCTATGATTGCAATAGAAAAATGATTTCAAATAGTGGCAGACAATATTAAATTAAATAAATTAATAATACCAAATGAACTTTTGGAAAAATATAGTCAAGAAGAAATATTGGAATGAGCAGTACAAATAATATGAGCAGAAATAACAGCAAATTTAAGTATTAGACATTTTGTTTTGGATGAATTAAAAAAATATTGAATTATAAAATCTAATAAAAAGTCTGATAAAATGCTTGAAAAACTTAATGAAAAAAATAAAAAACAAATATATAAATTTGAAATATATTTTGAATTTGAAACAAAAATAAAAGATATAAAAGCTTATCAAGTATTGGCACTAAATAGATGAGAAAAATTATGAATTTTGAATGTTAAAGTAATTAAAGATATTGTAATTCAAGAAAAAACTTTTTCATATTATTTAGATATTTTATGATTAAAAGAAAATAAAATAAATGAATTTTTGGAATGATTTAAAATATGATTTGATTCATTATATTCATCTATTGATAGTCAGATAAGAAGTGAATTGAATGAATTTGCAGAAAATGAATCAATACAAACTTTTCAAAATAATCTTTCCAATTTACTTATGACAAAACCACAGTATTGACAAAAAATATTAGCTATTGATCCTTGATTTAAAGCAGGTTGTAAAATTGTTTTATTAGATGAATTATGAAATCCATTAAAATTTGATAAAATTTTCTTAAATCAAACAGAATCCTCAAAAGATAAAATTAAAAATTTAGTAGAAGAGTTTTGAATAGATGTAATTGTAATATGAAATTGAACATGAACACAAGAAATACAACAAATAGTTTCTGAAATTTTTGATAAAGAAATTTATATAGTAAATGAATCTTGAGCATCAGTTTATTCTGTGTCAGATATAGCTATAGAAGAATTTCCCGATTTAAATGATTTGGATAGATGAACAATTTCTATAGCTAGAAGATATATAGATCCACTTTCTGAGTTGGTAAAAGTTCCAGTATGAAGTATATGAGTTTGACTTTATCAACATGATTTAGCCAAAAAAAAACTTGAAGAAAAACTTTGATATGTAGTAGAAGATAGTGTAAATAAAGTATGAATAAATGTAAATACAGCAAGTATTTATTTATTAAATCATATATCATGAATTGACAAAAAACAAGCAAAAAAAATATATAAAAATAGACCTTATAAAAATAGAAAAAATTTGGAAAAAATATTGTCATCAAAAGTTTATGAACAAGCAATATGATTTTTGAGAGTCCCTAAAAGTGATGAAGAACTTGATCAAACTGATATACATCCTGAACAATATGAACTTGCAAAATATATTATCAAAAATAATAAAAATAAACTTGATGAAAAAATGAAAGAAATATATCCAAGTGTAAATCAAATAACTATTGATTTTATATTAAATTCTTACAAAAATATTGCCAAAGATCCTAGAGAAAATTTTGCACATACCAAAATAAATAAATCAATAAATATAGATGAATTAAAAGAATGAGATATTTTGGAATGATTGGTAAGAAATGTAGTTGCTTTTGGTGCTTTTGTTGATATTTGATTAAAAAATGATTGATTAGTACATATATCACATCTATCAAATGAATTTGTAAAAGATCCTATGGATATAGTAAAAGTATGAGATAAAGTTAAAGTTAAAGTTATAAAAATTGATTTGGAATCTTGAAAAATTAATTTAAGTATGAAAGACTTATAATTTTTTATATATTAAATTACTTCTCTTTATTATCTTTCAAAAGTTTTTTTCAAAAAAATACAATTTTAAATATAATAAGAATTTTTACAATATCCAAAATATAATAAGAATTTTACAAATTTAAGTTTATTATTTCTTTTATTAATATTTTGATATAAAAAATTTATAATATAATTTTTAATAATATTAGCAAAGATAGAATCTTATAATTTTATTATAAGTTTTTTTATTAATCTATGGAGTGCATAAATTGTATTTTTTTTGAAAGATATTTAATATTTAAATTTTCAATTTTTGATTGATTAATTAATATTAAGTTTTTTATATTTGACATAAAAAAAAATGAATATATAATAATATATTATTTTATATTAAAAATAAAAATAAAAATGATTTCATATAAAGAAATAAATTATATAATTGATTTATTTAGAGAAGTTGAAAGTTCAATATCAGAAATTGATTTTTTTGATTGTAAATCAAATAATAATTTTTTATATAGTTTTTTGTATATTATAAATTTTAGACAATTTATTATAAATAAAATTTATGAAAATAAAAATATGAGATTTTATTTAAATGTTTTTAATTTTCAAAAAAATTTTAATAGTTTAGACGATATTGAAAATATTATTAAAAATAACAATATATTTGAAATTGATTTTGATAAAAATAATTTACATAAAATATATTCAAAAAATTTAGTAACTATAAGTTTTTTTATTAGATATTTAGAAAATAATAATATATTAAACTTAAATAATTTATTTTTAAAAAAACTATCTTTTTATGAATTTGAAAAATTTAAAAAAAATAAAATAATAAATTATAAAAATCCTATATATGATTTTTATAAAAATAAATTTCTATGGAAAAATAATTTTGATAAATTTTTTGATGAAAAATATGAAGAAGTAAAAATTGAATATAAAGATAAACTTAAAAATAAAAAAGATATATGATATACTGAATATAAATTGATGCGACTTTATAATTATAATATACTTTATAAATCTTATCAAAGTATAAATAATTTTAATTTTATAAAATATTTTATAGCAAAATATATATTTGATATATGAAATTATTTTAAATATAATTCAAATCAAATTAAATTTTTGTATTTATTTCATTTTTGTAAAAATTATGAACAATATAAAAAATTTCATAGTTTGTTTTATAAAAAAATCTCTCAAAAAAAAATTGATTTATATCTAATTTGATTTTTTTCTTTTGTGTGAATATTTACTGCTTATTTTATAAATTTTAATATTTGATTTTTTGTTTTCTTAATAATTTTTGTTGTAATAATTATAGGAATATATTCATATAAAAGAAATTTTTTATCAATTTTGCCTACAATAAGAGCTATTTGTTTATGATGAATATTAATTTCTGTAATTTATTTTTGATACGAAATAAATATAAATTTTAGTAAAGATAGTTTATTAAATATGACTGTAAATATATTGTCTTGAAAAAATAAATAATTTTTTGCTTACAAAGATGAGTTTAATATTGTTGACACAATAAAAAAAGCTTGATCTTGTATTTTTTAAAAAAATCATTATAATGAAATTTATAATTTATTTTTTGTAATTATTTTTTTATAACTAAATATTCATAATATATAATGAATGAGAATTTTAATAAAAAAATATTCATAATATCAGGTCCTTCTGGTGTATGAAAAACTACTATTTGAAATTATGTAATAGATGCAGATGATCTTGATTTTGAAAAAATTATTACTACTACAACTAGGGAGCCAAGAGCAGATGAATTTTATTGAATACATTATTATTTTGTTGATGATGAAAAATTTAAAAGACAGATTGAAGCTTGAAAATTTATTGAATATGCATTAGTTCATTGAAAATATTATGGTTCTACATATGAAGAATTAGATAGAATTTTTTCAGATTGAAAAATTCCTTTTTATATAGTAGATCATCAATGAGCAGTTTTTCTAAAAGAAAAATTATCAAAAGAATATATTGTAAAATTGATTTTATTAGTTCCACCAAATGAAGATGAATTAATAAATAGATTAAAACAAAGATGAACTGAATCTGAAGAGGAAATAAAAATAAGATTACAAGATTCTAAAAAACAATTACAATACAAGGATGTTTATGATTATCAAATTGTCAATAATGATTTGGAAGATGCTATTGAAAAATTTATTAAAATAATTAATAATGATTAGTTAGTTTTAATAAATTAAATTTTTTTATTTTGATGGAGTTCAAAAAATATATAATAGTTTGAGTTTTATGATTGTTGTTGACTTTATGATTATGAATTTTTGTTTTTAAAGAACATTATGAATCAAATAAATTAAATGATTCAAATTTTTCTTATATTCCATCAAATTTTTCACAAGTATTTCATATAAACTTTGATGATAATCTATATTGATTCTTGGATGAAGCACCTGATGATATTTATGGTAGTCAAAATATTGTTGAAATATCTGATGGTTTAAATAGTGTTACTGCATATCAATGATCTTTGGATTGAAGTGATATATCGTTTATGATTTTTGATGTGCAAGATGATTTTGATTTTCAAAATTTATTAGATTCATGATTTTTGTATAAAGATTGAGATTATGTTTATGAAAATATATCTAATAATAAATATATATATATAAAAGAATCTTTACTTGATTTGTTTTTGAATTATACTTGAAAAAGTATGGATGATTTAAGTTCATTGTCTTCGTATATTCAAGATTTAAAAAGTTCCAAAAAAAATATTTGACTTTTTTCAGAACCTAATGTAGAAAGTATTACTCAAACTAATTTTAATTCTATATTTCCTTATTTGGATGATTTGGGTTATACTATATCTACTGCTAGACTTTCAAATAAAGATTTTGATTGATCAATCTCAGTTCTTTTTGATGAAAATATTGATCTTTTTCAAGATTATGAATTTGAATCTAAATATTCAGATAATTTGTTGGAAGATACTATAGCTTATCTTGAAGTTTGATCAATAACTGATTTGATATGAACTGATTCTATATGAGTTGATCTTAAAACATTAATAATGTCTATTGAATTATCACTTGAAGAATATTTTTGAGATTTATGATTATGACTTACTGATTCAAATTATTCTGATTTGTGAAAGTCTTTATCCTCAAATATTTGATTAGTTGTAAATAAATGAAATAATGAAATGGGTGTATGAGCTAGGATTATATTTGATGATATTTGAGTGTATAATGTTTTGGATGTATTTTTTCCATTTATTGTTCAATTTATTGAAGATTTAGATATTGAGTGAGAAATTTCAAAATTTACTTGAGATAACGAATTTTGAATTAATTTCAATATACCTTATGTTTGATTAGTTGCTTTGGAGTCAAATATTATTGTATCTAATGATTGAGAAAGGACATATATAGATATATTGGAGCCCAAATTGGATTCTGAATCAATAGATTTTGATTATAATAAATCTTCTATTTTATCTTATTATTTAAATTTATCAAATTTGTTTGATATAATGTATCCTGTTGGGTGATTCCAAGAATTCTGATTTACTAAAGAACAATTTGAATTTTTTCAAGATAAAAAAGTATTTTGAAATTTAGATATTGATTGAAATAAAATAATATTTAATTTTAATTTAAAAAATTAATATGGCTATATATTTAAATACTATATTAAAAAATTATTTAATTTTTTGATTTGCTCTGGCAATATTTGTAGTATTATTATTTAATAGTATTTTTAATACTGAATTTGTTGATTTTTTAACTTTTTTTTATGGAGATATATTGTTTTGAGATAAATCTAATCAAATAAATTTAATGGATTTTTTTAAAATATTGTTAATACTTATTATTGAAATAAGTTTAATTGGTTCTTTTTTTAGTTTTATAATAAAAAAATTATTTAATTAAAAATATGAAAATTCGCATTAAAGTTAATTTATTTTCAAAAAAAGATTTGATTTTATATCAATGAAAAGATATTTTTGGATTAGATTATTATATAGTGTATACTAAATCTAAACCTATATGATGACAAGCAAATAAATCAATTATTAACTTAATATCTAAATATTTTGATAAAAATAAATCTGATGTCTTTATTAAATCTTGATTTAAATCAAAAGAAAAAATCATTGAAATAAAATAAATTAATATTATAATGCATATATAATTATTTATATTACTTAAATATTGATTTATGAAAATACTAACTACTTTTGTTGTTGCATTTATTATTTGATATTTGTTTTGAGCATATTCATCATTTAGTATATTGGTTGATTTTACTTCTGAAACAGCAAAAAATTTATTTGATGAATCCATACAAGAATTATATACTTGAGATAATCAATTAGTAGATTGAGATTTTGATGTAAATATTTCATCTTATTTGGATCAACAAAAAGAAAAATTAATAAATAATTTTAATGAAGAAGTTGCAAAAGCTAAAGAAAATTTATATAGTCAGCTTAGAAATTATTTGCAATCCAAAATTGATGAATTGTTTACAAGTTCTGAAAATTAAATAATATTTTATATAATAACTTTAAATTAACCTTATGTTATACATAATATTGTGAATTGTTTTGTTAATTATGATACTTATTATATTTTTATATAATATATGGAAAGATGAGGATTTGTTGGATAATAATGAATCTGGTACTCAAGATGAATTTGTTGAAAAATTAAAAAATAGTTCTATTGATAAAAAAATATTTTTTGATGGTTTAAAAAATTTAGATATAAAAAATGAAACTGTAATATCTTTAAAAAATGAAATAAATAAATCTATAGTTGGTATGGATGAATTTATTAATTCTATTTTGATTAATGTATTTACATGATGACATTTATTAGTTGAATGACCTCCATGATTGGCAAAGACCAAAACAATAACAAGTATATCTAAAATTATGAGTTTTAGTTCAAAAAGAATTCAATTTACTCCTGATATGCTCCCCGCTGATATTATGTGAGTAGAAATTTTTAATACGAAAACTAATGATTTTGAAATAAAAAAATGACCTGTATTTACAAATATTTTGTTGGCTGATGAGATAAATAGAACTACTCCCAAAGTTCAATCGGCATTATTGGAATCTATGCAAGAAAAACAAGTTAGTATTTGATGAGAAACATTTAATTTGCCTTATCCATTTTTTGTTCTTGCAACACAAAATCCTATTGAGCAAGAATGAACTTATCAACTTCCAGAAGCTCAATTAGATAGATTTTTGATGAAAGTTATAGTTGATTATCCAAATATAAAAGATGAAAATAATGTATTGAATGTATTAGAAAACGAAAATAATATATCTTTACAAAAAATAATAAGTATATGAGATTTTGAAGAAATAAAATCAGAAATTGAGGATATAGTTATTAGTGATGATATAAAAGATTATATTGTAAGATTAGTGAATTCAACTAGAAAAAAGGACGAAAGAGTATTGTATGGTGCTAGTCCTAGATGATCAATATCACTTATGAATGCATCAAAAACACTCGCTTATATTTTATGAAGAGATTATGTTATTCATGAAGATATTCAAAAATTAGCATTATTAGTTTTGAGACACAGGGTAATTCTTACTTATGATGCCATAGTTGATGGACTTAATGTTGATGATGTTGTTTGTGATATGTTAAGTAAAGTTAGTTTGGAATAATTTATAATTTCAGTGTTTCAAGATTAAAACAATAATTTTTTATTGTTTTTTTGTTTTTATATATTACATAAATTTTATAATATTATTATAAAAAATTTAAATATTTTTTCTTGATTTTATTCATTATAAATAATAACTTCCTAATTAAGATATAGCAATATTTAATATTATTTTTATTTATGAAGTTGAATTTAATATTATTTGTATATAAAATATATTTAAATTTTTGCAAAAAAAATAATTATATATATAATATACTTATAATATTTTCCTTAAGAAATATTTATTTAAATAAATTAAAATAATAATTATATTATGAATAATTATGAAAAAAAACAAAAAATTATTGAAATTTTGGAAAAAGATGAAGATAAAAAGATTTATAATTTTTTTGTAAAAAATATTGATAAAATATCAGATGAAGATATTGATGATATATATACATCTTTTACTACGGATGATAAAAATAAAATAAATGAAATTATAAAAAAAGATAATGAAAAGCTTAGTGAATTAATCTTAAAATTGGAAGAAATAGATACAAAAATAATAAAAAAAATATTACAACATAAAGAAGAAAACGAATCTCAAGAAGATATGGAAAATATTGAAAATTTATTTGATAAAATATAAACATAAAATGACAATAGATAATTTTTCAGAAAATACTAGAAAAGCGGATGAATTTTTGGATAATTTGGAAACAGAAACTAAAGATTCTATAAGTGAATCATTAAAGGTTGAAACAGAACATGCAATACCAGATATTGATTATGAAATAGAATTATATAAAAATGCATATAAAAAATTATCAGAGATGGAACAGAAATTTTGAGAAGCATTATGAGACTATTCTTTTGATCATTATGATTGAGAATTAGATACTAAATATAGTTATACTGAATTTGAAAAACTTGCAAGAGGTTTAAGACAAGAATTAATAGATTTACAAAATACTAAAGAAGATATAGGTTTTCTTGAATATAAAGCTTCTGTAATATGAAGAAAAACATGATTGTATAAAAATCCTTTAAATTTTGATTATCTTTTATCAGAAAAACTTGGTAAAGAAACTAAACAAGAAAAACTATTTAATAAGATGGTTGATAAGTTGTTAGATGTTGAACGAGAAGTAAAAAACCATATAGTTAAAAGTTTAGAAACAGATTGAAAGTTGCCTGAAAGAGAAACAAAAATTAATTCGGATATTGAAAATTTAGAGTTTGAGACAGATTTATGAAGAATAAAATTTTCAGAAATTGAAGATTATGAACCTGAAACAACTACAGAAAAAATTGATTTATGGCGAAGTCAAAGAGAATATTTTGAATGACCTGATTTAGTTATTGATTTGGGGCTTGATAAAGATGAAAATGAATCTAATATTGATGCAACAGATATTAATGAATTTACTGATTTACTTGTAAACTTATTGGAAGAGAATCCAAATGTTTTGAAAGAGCTTGAAATACAAGATATTTATAATTTGTCTCCAAAAGAAGCTATTTTACTTTCATCAAAAATAGTTAAAGATAAATTAGAATTTTCTCTAACTAAAAGTTCTATTGATAAAAATGTAAATAATGATTGATTATTAAGACAATTTATTTGACTAATTAATACAGATTGGATAAGTGATTATAAATTAAATGAAAGTGTTCTATCAAAATTACCACAAGAAATGCAAGATGAAATTAGAGAAAATCCTAAAGAAGCATACAAAAAATATTCTTCTGAGATAGATCAAGTATCTATGAACGAACTTTTTGAATCAAATAGTGAAGTAAGTTCCAAAAATTATTCACAAGCTGTAAAATTAGTTTTTGATATACTTAAAGAAATGCAAGATCCAGATACAACACAATTGAAAAATACTTACTGTAAACAACATACAATAGATCTTTGAGAATTTGATGATTCAGAAATTGTTAGTAGTAGTTGGAATACTTTTTATACAATATCACCACATTATAGAAGTAATGTTGATGTAGTAATAATTGATGCAGCACATGCAGATTCTTGATTAGAACTTGATTGAAAAATTTCTTATTCTGAAGATAAATTTTTATTTAATTTAATTAATTTGGAAAAACAAGGTCTAATTTCAAAAGAAGAAAAAATTTATCAATTGGAATATTGGGCAAAATATAATGAAAATCGACAAACTCCTTTATACAAAAGTGTTTGTTCTTATATCGCAAATTATTATAAAGAAATATGAGAAACATATAAATATTTGAAATGGATGTGATATACAGATACTGAAAAAGAATATAATATATAAAAAAATTTAATTTTAATAATTTAAATTTATAAAATAATGTATAGGCAATCTAATTTATTTTTGGAAAAAATTATAAAAGAAAATATTAATAATTTATGAAAAATAAATTGAATATCTATAATTATAGTTTCTCATATTTTGCCAGATAAATTAGATTTTATACAAATATTATCAAAATATTTCAAAATTGAGTTTATAATTCCTAAACCTAAATCAATAGATAAAAATACTTTTGATAAACTTAAAAATGAATTTGATATTTTACAAATAACGAGAGATGAAATATATAAAAATCAAGAAATTATTTTTGAGAAAATAAAAAATATACAAAATAAAATAATCATCATAGATATATGATGATATTTTTCAAAAATAATAAAAAAATTAGAAGAAAAATTTAATAATAAAATTATATGAATAATTGAAGACACTGAAAATTGACATCAAAAATATGAAAAAATAATAAAAAATATTTCAATTCCTATAATATCGGTAGCAAGAAGTGTTTTGAAAAATTGAGAAGATTTTTTAATATGACAATCTATAGTTTTTTCTACAGATTATGTTTTGAGATTAAATAATATTTTATTGCATAATAAATATGCTGGTATAATTTGATTTTGAAAAATATGAAAAAGTATTGCAATTGATCTAAAATGAAAAAATATTCAATTATGAATTAATGATATAAATCCATATAAATGAATAGAAGTATTAACTTATTGATATAATTTTTTGAGTAAAGAAGAATTATTTACAAAATCAGACATTATATTTTTGGCAACATGAAATTATTGACTTAAATGAGAAGATTTTGAAAATCTAAAAAATAATGTTATTTTGGCATCCGTTACCTCATCAGATGATGAAATAAATATAAATTATTTAATAGAAAATTTTGAAACTAAAATTATAAACGAATATACAACAAAATATACAAAAAATTGAAAAAATATTTATTTATTATATTGATGAAATGCAATAAATTTTATAAATAATGCTGTAGTTTGAGAATTTATATATTTAGTACAAGCAGAAATTATTCATATAATATTTAAATTATACAAAAAAAATTGATTAAATAATGAAAATAATTCTATATATAGTATAGAAAATAACGAAAAAATATATATTCCTCAACTTTGGCTAAAATATTTTATATAAAGTAATATATTATCTTGAAGATAATTCATAAAGAAACAGAAAATTTACTATACAAAGATGAAAGATTAAAATATTTTCTCTTAAAAAATATTCTGTATAATTTTTATTTTGATATATTATGTTTGTCATTAAATTACATTTTAATATTGTTTATTACATATTACTTATTAAATTTTTATAGGAATTATATAATAAAAATAATAAAAATAATAAAAATCTTCTTTAAAAATAGTTTTATTTCTTTATATATATTTTTATTTATTTTTTTATTTAAAAAATGTTTTTTAGTAAAAAATATATTTTATATCTTCGTTTATTGAGACCTATTTTTCATATACTTTTGATACTTTTATCGTTTTGGATAGTTTATAATATTAGATTTTATGATTTTGTAGAAAATATTTTTCTTGATTTGCCAGATATTATATTTAATGAAACTTTAATATTTACATTAATTTCATCTTTTTTATTTATTTTAATTTGATTTTTATTTTCTATTTATGAAATATTTAAACCTATACATTGATATTATAAAGAATTTTTAAAAATTCGATTTTTTTGGATGATTATAATATCTTTTATAGCTTATTTGTGACAATGATTTATTTTTCCTAACGGTATTTCTAGATTTATACTTTTAATTGGATGATTTTTTTCATTATTATTTATTACTATTTTTGATATATTATTAAATAATATTAATTCTTATTTGGAAAGAAAAAATCCTTATAAACTTTTATTTATATATTCTACAGAAAGTTTTTATAAAAAAATATTTAATAGTTTTAGTGATTACAAAATTTATGATATTACTTGAATTTATGTAGATGATTTATTAGATTTAAATAAAGAAATTAAAAAATATGATATATTTGTTACTGTAGGTAATTTTGATAAAAATTTTTTACAAAATTTAATGGATATAATAAGACTTTATAATAAACAATTTTATCATATATCAGAAAATTTTTTCTTGGAAGATTTAGTATATTCATCTTCTAGAATTGGTCCAGTTTTGGCATATGAACAAAAACCTTCTCCATTGGATTGATGGTTCAAAGTAACTAAAAGAATTACAGATATATTATTTTCTATATTGTTTATAACAATTTTTTCTTGGCTTTATATATTAATATCAATTTTTATCTTTATTAAAGATTGAAGACCTATTTTTTATAAATCCGAAAGAATAGCTAGATGATGAAGAAAATTTTTTATGTATAAGTTTAGAACTATGATAAAAGATGCTGATAAACAAAAACAAAAATTAATAAAACAAAACGAAAGAAAATGACCATTATTTAAAATAAGTAATGATCCTAGAATTCCTAAATGGTGAAAAATATTGAGAAAAACTTCTTTAGACGAAATACCACAATTTCTTAATGTAATAAAATGAGATATGTCAGTAGTAGGACCTAGACCTCATTTGGATTTTGAAGTTGAAAAATATGAAAAATGGCAAAAAAGACTTTTGAGTGTTAAACCTTGAATTACTTGATATGCTCAAATATTTGGAAGAGATAATTTAGATTTTGACGAAGAAGCGAAATTAGATCTTTATTATATTCAAAATTGGTCATTATTTTTGGATGTTTTTGTTATTATTAGCACTATTAAAGTTGTTTTTTCTGGTAGGTAATAAAAATTATTTGATCTATACTGAAATAATTAAATAAAATAAAAAATCAAATTTTAAATAAGTTTTGACAAAAAAAATAAATTACTTGAATATAAGTATAATTTTATTATAATCATATTTATAATTTTAGTTATTTATTAATAATTTTTTTATGGTAAATTTGGAAGATATAAAATTGCCTCCTAATAATTTAGAAGCTGAAAAATGAGTATTATGATCAATCATTTTGGACAATGATGTTATGTATATACTTGATAGTTTCGTTATGACTGAAAATGATTTTTATCAAAGACAACATAAAGATATATATTCTTGTATATTAGAACTACATTGAGAAAATAAAACTATTGATATAGTTACAATTTCAAATCAACTTACAAAAAATCAAAAATTGGAAGATTGTGGTGGTATTGATTATTTATATGAATTATCTAGTAGTATTATTAGTCCTACCGTAGCATGAGATTATGCAAAAATTGTTAAAGATAAATCTATTTTGAGATGAATATTAAAAACTACTCAAATTATTTCTTGAGAAGTTTATGAAGAAAAAGATACATCTGAAATTCTTGATAATATAGAAAAACAAATTTTTAATCTTACACAGATAAAAACAAGCAATAGTTTACAACATATTAAAGATATATTAAATAGAAGAATTGAAGATTATATGGAAATAGTAGATGATCCTGATAAAATAAATAGAAATAAAGTTTTGTCTATGTATAATTATTTGGATAAACTTTTGTGATGATTTAAACCTTGAGAATTACATATATTAGCTGCTAGACCTAGTATGTGAAAAACATCTTTTGCTATTAATTTGTTAGTAAATGCGGCTATTAAACAAAATAAATCTGTAGCACTATTTTCTTTGGAAATGTGAAATGAACAAATTGTTGATAGAATTCTTTCGGCAGTTGCTGATATACCGATTTATAAAATACATAAATGACAACTTGATGAAGAAGATTTTGCAAATATTTGAGAAGCTATGGAAAAAATTTGACAAGTAAATATTTTTTTGGATGATAAATGATGAGCTAGTATTCCAGAAATTAAATCAAAACTTAGAAGATTAAAAATAGAAAAATGAGCTTTGGATATGGTAATTATAGATTATTTGCAACTTATGAGTAGTGCTTGATCTAAATTTGCATGAAATAGAGTGCAAGAAATATCTGAAATATCAAGATGATTAAAAGAAATGGCAAGAGAACTTGAAATACCAATTATGGCATTATCTCAATTATCTCGTGCTGTAGAACAAAGACCTGATAAAAAACCACAATTATCTGATCTTAGAGAATCTTGAGCTATAGAACAAGATGCAGATGCAGTAATGATGCTTTTTAGAGAAGAATACTACGATCCTGATACTGATAGACCATGAACTGCCGATGTATTGTTGAGAAAAAATAGAAACTGACCTACATGAGAAGTTGAATTAAGTTTTGTTAATGAAATAATGAAATTTTATGATAAAGTTCCAGAACAAGAAGACTAAAAAATTTAATTTATTATATTATTTAAATAATTATGTTAGTAGTAGATATTGAAACAACTTGACTTGATACAGAAAAATGTAGTATACTTAGTATATGAGCTTTATGTCTTGAACAAATAAATAATACATTTTATTGAGAATGTAAAATTTGGGATTGAGCTGATATATATGAAGAATGACTTGCGATAAATTGATTTACTAAAGAAAATATTAAAGATTCTAAAAAACAAAATGAATGAGAATTAATTTTCAAATTTTTGAAATGGCTTGATCAATTTGATAATAAAATTATAGCTTGACAACATCCTATGGCTTTAGATATTCCTATATTGAAATCTGCTTGCAAAAGAGCAAATATTGATTATAAGTTTTCTCATAAAACTATAGATTTACATTCTTTGGCATATTGATATTTTTTGAATAAATGAATACAAATTCCATTGAAAGAAGATTGAACTAGTGATATTAGTTTGGATTATATTGCAAAATATTTTGATTTATGAGAAGAACCAAAACCACATAATGCACTTAATGGTGCCAAATATGAAGCAGAATGTTTTGGTCAAATTATTTATAATAAAAAACTTTGAATAATTTAAAATAATAAATTATGTATATTTTTACTTTTAATTTGTATTTTTCTTTTGATAAAATTGTTTATTTACAAACTTCAACAAAATTATCTATAGGTGATTTAATATATATTAAATGATCTTATGCAATAGTTTTATGAGATAATATTTCTTTTAAAGAATTATATTATAAATATAATTTATCTTATGAAACTGTAGAAATTATATATAAAAATTTTTTGAATAAAAATTCAATCAAATTAATAAATTATATAGTATTGGAGTATTTTTCTACATTTAGAAAAGTTATTCCATTGTTTGTTCCAGATAATAATATAGATAAATTATTAAAAAATAAATTAAAAATTAAATCAATTAAACTAAATTCATTAGATATTATTGACAACAAAATATCTATTTCAAAAGAAATAAATAAAGAAAAAAAAATCTTTATTTTTCCAAATGTTTGGTCTGCATACAATATTATAAATAATAATAAAATTATTGAAAATTATTGAATATATTATTGATCTACTAGTATTTTGTCAAAATCAAAATTATTTTGGGAAATATCAATGAATAAAAAATTAGATTTATTATGTACTCATTCTCAAATATTTCAGAATTGGTCAAATTTAAAAAAAATATATATATTTAATCCACATACTTGGTATTACAAAACTCAACAAGAACCGAGATATAATATATGTAATATTATTGAATATATGTCAAAATTATATAAAAATGATTTAATATATATAAATGATCTTCGTTTATTTTAAATTGAAAATTATTGAAATTATGATAAAATTTATACTAGATTTTTTAATATTTCCTTTTAAAAAAAATAAAGAAAATAATAAATTCAATGAACTTATTGTTTTTCTTTTTAGAAAATATCCTGCATATTTATGGAAAAATATTAGTTTTTCAAAAATTTTATGGAAAATCATAGCATTACCAATTTTTATATTATATATTATATTCAAAAAATAATTTAGATCTTTTAAATTAAGAGAAAGCTCTTTTATTTAAAGATAATCTTACAAATAAAAAAATTGGGATATAATATTTATGATTATTAAAAATAATAAATGTTGATTATATTCTGATACATAATTACAAAAAATCTGTTTAATCTAGAATTATAGATTTTACTGATAATTGCAAAATTTTGAGATAATTTTTTTAGTTTAAATTAGTATAATTTTTTGTTTTAAAAAATTTTGAAATAAAAAACAATATCTTGTTGAAATAATATATTGAATTATTAATAATATTTATTATATACAAATATATAATTAATTATTTTTATTTAATAAATTAAAAAATATGTTAAAATTAGATTTATCTGAAAAATATTTTACAAGTCATGACAATAAAGATATCTATTACAAATCTTGGACAAATAATGAAAATAAAAAAGCTATAATATTGATACATAGAGGACATGAACATTCTTGAAGAATAGCACATTTGGTAGATGAGTTAAATACAAAAGATACAAATTTTTTTGCATGGGATGCTAGATGAAACTGAAAAACTGAATGAAAAAGATGATACAGTCCAGATTTTTCTTATTTAGTAAAAGATTTAGATTATTTTGTAAAACATATTACAAAAGAATATTGAATTGAAGAAAAGAATATAATATTGATAGCACAAAGTGTTTGAGCTGTAGTAGCTTCTACTTGGTTGCATGATTATGCACCCAAAATAAAATGTGCAGTATTGGCATCTCCTGCTTTCAATGTAAACCTAATAATTCCATGACTTAAACATATTCTTAAATTATGGCAAAAAATAAGATGAAATTATACTGTAAAATCTTATGTAAAATGAAAAGATTTAACTCATGATATAGAAAGAAGTAAATCTTATGATACTGATCCTTTAATATCTTTAGATATTTCATCAAATATTTTATTGGAATTATATGAAAATTCTGATAGGGTAATAAAAGATGCATCGGCTATAAATATTCCAGTACTTTTATTAACTTCATGAGATGATAAAGTAGTTTTTAAGAAAGAACAAAAAATATTTTTTGATAATTTATCGTCCTCAAATAAAGAACATCATATATTAGAATGATTTTATCATGATACATTATGAGAAAAAGATAGACATATTGCTATGAAATTAATAGAAGATTTTATTGAAAAATTAGAATCTTGAGATAATGAAAATAATAATATAAATTTATTTGATTCATACAAAAAATGATATACTTATGATGAATTTATAAAATTATCAAAACCTTTAAATAAATTTTCATTAAAAAATATTAATTTTGCTACAACAAAATTTTTTATGAGAACATTATGAAAATCTTTATCAAAAGGTATAAACATAGCAGAAAAAACATGATATGATTCCTGATCTACACTTGATTATGTATACAAAAATCAAGCAGAATGAAAACTTTTTATATGAAAAATATTAGATAAATCATATTTAAATAGTATTTGATGGAAATGAATTAGAAAAAGAAGGGAAAATTTGGAAAAAGCTATAAATATAGTAATTAATAAATTAGAAGAAAATAAAAAATCTATTAAAATAATGGATATAGCAGCATGACATTGAAGATATATATTAAATTCTATTTTGCCATATAAAGATACAATAAATTCTGTTATACTTAGAGATTATAGTGATATAAATGTTGAATGATGAAAAAAATTAATACAAGAGAAAAGTTTAGAAAATATAGTTAATTTCAAAAAAGCAGATGCATTTGATAAAAAAAGTATATCTGATGAAAAAAATATAACTCTATGAATTGTTTCCTGATTATATGAATTATTTACAGATAATAATATGATAAATTCATCTTTGGAATGATTGTATAATGCAATAGAAAAAGATTGATATTTAATATATACAAATCAACCTTGGCATCCACAAATTGAATTTATTGCTAGAGTTTTAACAAGTCATAGACAATCTCAAAATTGGGTTATGAGAAGAAGAACACAAGCTGAAATGGATAGTTTAGTTGAAAATGTATGATTCAAAAAAATTGATCAATTTATTGATAAATGGTGAATTTTTACAGTTTCTATCGCAAAAAAAATATAAAATATATTTATATAATTTAAATAAATTATGAAATATAAATTAGAAATTATATCTATAATAATGAAAACAATTAGTTTGTTGTCATTTGTAATATTTCTAACATTTTTTGTTATGTTTTTGATTTATTTAAAGTCATCAAATCTTTTTTTACATAGTTTTATTATATTAAATTTTTTAATTTGATTAATATTGACAATTATTTGATGGCATTTGTATTTTGACTCAAAATTATTTTTTTATCTTTGAAAAAATCAAGAATCTACTTATTATATAGATAATTTAATTGAATCTATTTTTGCTAAAAAAATAATACAAAATAGAACTATTGATGATAGAATAAAATGATCTATAAAATTAACCAAAAAATTTATTTATATTTTTATATTTCATATAATTATTTTTATTATAATTATTCTCTATTTTTTATTATTAATGTTTTTTAATTAATATTTTTATAAAATAAAGTTTAAATTAATATGAATAAATTAAGAAAATTTTTGAGAAAAATTTTTTTGAAATGTTGATTTTCTCAAGAACAAATTGAAAAGTTTTATATAAATATTTACTGAAAAATAAAAAGAATAAAAAATCCATTTTTTAAATTTACAAATTATTTTTTATTCAAAATTTGAAAAAGAAGTAAAATTGAATATGATCTAAAATCAAAATTACTAAATAGTAAAGAAGTTTTTTGAGATAATGAATTTTATCAATCATATCCTCCTTTATGATTTGATTGAGAAAGAGATACATTATTAAGATTTCAAAATTATAATATTAAAAAATATATAAACAAAAATACTAATATACTAGATATATGATGAAATATATGATTTTTTTCTTTATACATATCAAAATATGTAAAACATATAGATCTTGTTGAATATAGTCAAGTATTAGTTGATATGTGAAATATATTAAAAGATTATGAAAATATAAAAAATGTATCTATTATGCAAAAAGATTTTAAAAATTTTTGTACAGATAAAAAATATGATGTAATATTTAGTTTTGCTGTACATAAATGGATATGATTGCCTTTCCTTGATTATATAGAGAAAATTTATAATTTATTAAATAAAGAATGAATTTTATTTATAGAAAGTCAAAATTTGGATATAGATCCAGATTTTGAATATAATTTAAATAATTGTCAAAAATTTTTCAAAATTATAAATATAAATAGTACTAATGAAAAAAAATCTTATTTAAGAAAAATTGCTATTATGAAAAAAGTATAATTTGATACTATAAATTTAAAGATATAAAATGTTAATATAAATAATTAAATTCATTTGATTTTAGATAAAAATTGATTATATTATTTAATAATATTTTATTAAATAATTAATTTTTATATGAAAAAATTATCATCAGAAGATTTGAGAAATATTTGGAAAAATTTTTGGGAAAATTGAGAAAAAGATCATAAATATCTTAAATATTCATCATTAATACCAGATAGTAAAGATAAAACAGTTCTTTTCAATACTGCTTGAATGCAACAGCTTGTATCATATTTGCTTGGTAAACCTCATCCTTTATGAAATAGGCTTTATAATATTCAAAAAAGTTTGAGAACTTGAGATATAGATGAAGTAGGAGACGAAAGACATCTTACATTTTTTGAAATGTTTGGAAATTGGTCTTTATGAGATTTTTTTAAAAAAGAATCTTTGACTTGGTCTGTAGAATTTTTAAATAAAGAAATTTGAATTTCTATAGAAAAAATTTGAGCAACAATTTTTGCTTGAGATGAAACTTTATGAATATGAGAAGATATAGAAGCTAGAAAAATTCTTAATGAAATATGAATTCCTAATTCAAGAATTAAAGCAATATGAATGGAAGATAATTTCCGAGGACCAGCAGGGGAGTTGGGACCTTGTTGACCTTGTTCAGAATTTTTTGTTGATAGAGGTGAAGAATGGTGAAAAAATAATTGGGATATGTGAGAAAATGATAGATTTATAGAAGTTTGGAATAATGTTTTTATGGAGTTTTACAAAAATGAAGATTGAACTTTTTCAAAATTAAAACAAAAAAATGTAGATACAGGTATGTGACTTGAAAGACTTGCTATGATTTTACAAAATAAACAAACAGTTTTTGAAACTGATTTATTTGAATTTATTATGATAAGTTTACAAAATTTTGTTTGAAAAAAATATGCACCGTTCCAAAAACATGAAAATGAGTTTGATCAACAAGAAAAAAATGATACAAGGCATTTCAGAATAATAGCAGATCATATAAGAACAGCTATTTTTATGATTTGAGATTGAGTAATTGCTAGTAATGATGGTAGATGATATGTACTTAGAAGACTTATCAGAAGATTTTATTATTCTCTTATTTCTCTCAATGAAAATATTAAATTAGATGATTTTATTAATGATTTGGTAAATAAAGTAAACCAAAAATATTGAACTTATTATATAGAAATTTCAAATGGTGTAAATAATATTATTTCATCTATATTAAACGAAATTTATCAATTTCAAAAAACAATTAATAATTGAATAAGAGAATTTGAAAAAATAGTAAAAGAAATAAAAAATTCTGATAATCCAAATAGGAATTATTTGACATGAGAAGAGGCATTCAAATTATATGATACTTATTGATTACCAGTAGATATGATAGAAGAACTTGCTTTCCAAACTTGATTTTCAGAAAAGTGATTAAATCCTGTTTCTTTTATTGAATTTGAAAAAGCTATGGAAAAAGCAAGAGAAAAATCTCGTAAATCTTCAAAAGATATGTTCAAAAGATGAATTGATTGGGCAAAATATTTGGATTGAATTAGTCCTACAGAATTTGTTTGATATGAAAATTTGGAATTGGAATGAATAAAAATTTTGAAAGATTTTGAAGTAAACTGACAAAGAGTTATTATTTTTGATAAAACTCCTTTTTATGCAGAATCTGGAGGTCAAACTTCTGATATTGGAATTTTGGAATTTGATGATAATAATGTATTAAATATTTATGAAGTTCAAAATTATTCTGGTGTATTTTTACATTTTATTAAATAATTAAAGATTTTAATTTATTATTTATTTAAAATAAAAAATTATTTATTTAAAAAGACTTGACATTAATAAAAAAAATATTAAAATTAATTTAATATTTTAAATATTAAATATTAAATATAACAAAAATGAGAAATAATAAATGATTTAGTATGATAGAAACTGTGGTGTCAATATGAGTAATTGCTATATTGGCAATAATTGCAGGATTAAGTATTACTATTTGGGTAAGTAAAGCAAGAGATGCAGAAGTGGTAAATAATGTAACGACTATAGCATGATGACTTGAAAGTTATCATGTAACAAATTTTGAGTATCCAGAACCAGATGGAAATATTTTAACATGAAATTTGGAGCAGTGAATAATGTGAACTTGAGTTATTGAAGAATTATCAAGTTTTGTAAATGTAAAAAATTTATCAAATTCTAATAAATATATTTATAGTACTTATCAAATTTATGATCATTATCAAGTAGTATGATTATTGGAAAATGATGTTCAAATACAGGCATATGATTATATGATAGATAAGGCATATGCAAATACAGATGCAACTATAAAACTATGAAATAAAGGATACTATTCAAAATGAACTATTGGAATGCATTTAATAGCAAATCAAGATAATACTTTGGTGCTTGAATGAAATGATTTAAAATCAAGTTATAAATTGATAAGTAATATTTGAAATGAAGATATTGTTTTAAATAATTTAGATGATGTTAAAAAAATTTCAGAAACTATTGTTAAAAATTGATGATCTTGATGAGATTGATGAAATTCGGATTTGTTATGAACTATTGAATGTAGTGATAAAACAGTTTGAACTACATTTGAAATATTTTGAGATACATATTATGTAGCAAGTGATAAAAAAGATATTCAAGATAATATTGATGGAGAAATAGATGGAAGTAATTTTATATGAGATTATCCAGCTAATAGAATATGTACAAGTAATGTTACTGATATGAGTAGTTTATTTAATTGAGAAGAAAATTTCAATCAAAATATATCAAATTGGGATACAAGTCAGGTTACTACTATGAGACAAATGTTTTGGAATGCAAGTTCATTTAATCAAGATATAGCAAATTGGGATACAAGTAATGTTACTAATATGAAACAAATGTTTTTTAATGCAAGTTTATTTAATCAAGATATAAGTACTTGGGATACAAGTAATGTTACTACTATGAAAGAAATGTTTTGGAATGCAAGTTTATTTAATAAAGATATATGAGATTGGGATATAAGTCAGGTTGATACTATGAATATGGAATGAATGTTTAGATGAGCAAGTTCATTTAATCAAGATATAGGTGATTGGGATACGAGTAATGTTACTACTATGAGATCGATGTTTTGGAATGCAAGTTCATTTAATCAAGATATAGGTGATTGGGATACAAGTAATGTTACCACTATGAGATCAATGTTTAGATGAGCAAGTTTATTTAATCAAGATATAGGAAATTGGGATACAAGTAATGTTGATACTATGAGTTATATGTTTAAAGATGCAAGTTTATTTAATCAAGATATATCAACTAAAAAAGTAAATGAATGAAGTGATGATGAATATATAGCTTGGGATACGAGTAATGTTACTACTATGAGATCGATGTTTAATTGAGCAAGTGTATTTAATCAAGATATATGAAGTTGGAATACAAGTAATGTTACTAACATGGAAGATATGTTTTATTGAGCAAGTTCATTTAATCAAAATATATGAAATTGGGATACAAGTAAGGTTGCTACTATGAATAGAAATAGAGATGGTTGAATGTTTAGATGAGCAAGTTCATTTAATAATGGATGTGATGAATGAGATCTTGGTTGTGATTTAAATAATTGGGATACAAGTAATATTACTACTATGAGAGAAATGTTTAGATGAGCAAGTTCATTTAATCAAGATATAGGTGATTGGAATACAAGTTATGTTAAAGATATGACACATATGTTTAACTGAGCAGATAGTTTTAATCAAGATATAGGTGATTGGAATACAAGTAATGTTACTAATATGAGTTATATGCTTAAAGCAGAAAATTTTAATAATTGATGTGATAAATGAGTTTCAGGTTGTCCTTTAGGTTGGGATACAAGTAATGTTACTAGTATGTTTCAAATGTTTAATGATGCAGAAAGTTTTAATCAAGATCTATCATGATGGTCTGTTAGTAGTGTAACAGATAATCGGGCATTTGATGATTGAGCCAATGCACGAACAGAACCAAAACCACAATGGTAAGCTTGTCCATAATTGAAATAAAAAAACATTTCTATTAAGAAATGTTTTTTTAATAAAAACAAATAAAAAATGATTTTAATCTTGAAAATATATTAATTTTTAATATATATAATTTGATTAAATGTTTTTTATGAAGTTTTAAATATATAAAAATATTATTAGAAAATGATAAAATATTTTATTAGTTTTATATTGTTTTTTTGATTATTATCTTTTGTAAATGCAGATTGTATAGATTTTGATGAATGAAAATTATGTTTAAATTTGGAAAATACTTGAAATTGAAATTATAAAGTAAATAAAAATTTTGATAATAATTCTTCAAATAATATTTTTTTGTTATCATGTAGTATATTGACTCCATCTTGAATTTTGAAAGAATTATGAGCTTGTGATTGAAGTTTTGAATATAATTGAACTTGAATAAACGATATTAGATATTATGTAGATTTTCAAGACCAAAGAAAAATATTGAATACTAAAGCTAATTTTGTTTATTTTAAGTATAGACAATGGCAAGAATTTATTTGAGTATATTCTATGTGGCAAGATTTGGTAGATAAATTATGAAATAAATTTCCTAAATTGGCAAATAATCAAGAATGGATAAATATAAGTAATAATCTTTATAAACAAATGGATAATCTTGTAAATACAGAAAAATCTACTATTGATTCTTATCAAAATTTTTATGATTTAATAGTTGATTATGTTAGATACAGTATCTCAAAAAAATAATAAAAAACCTATAATAGAAATTGAAAAATTATCATTTTCTCATAATAAATGACAAGAATGTTTTTTTGAAAATTTGGATATTAAATTATCAAAAAGTGATTTGTTAGTTATTTTTTGAAAATCAGGCTCTTGAAAAACTAGTTTTTTGAATATATTATGAAGTTTAAATAAACCAATTAGTGGTAAAATTTTTTATAATTGATTAAATATTTTTGAACAAAAAAAATCTTTTTTGCAAAATTATAGAAATTCCAAAATATGATTTGCTTTTCAAGATTTTAGAATATTAGATGATTTTTCTGTTTATGAAAATATTGTTTTGCCATTTTATATATGAAAATTTAAAAAAGATATTGACTGGATAAATTATTTGATAGATTATTTTGAAGTTTCTCATTTATTAAATAAAAATATTAAATATATTTCTTGATGAGAAAAAGAAAGAGTAAGTTTACTAAAATCATTTGCTCATAAGCCACAAATAGTTTTATTGGATGAACCTTGATCTTATTTAAATCAAGATCTTAAAAATAAAATATTTGATTTTATATATGAATATTCTCAAAATAATATTTGTGTTATAGTATCTCATGATAATTATTTAATTGATTATTTTTCTTTAAATAAGTTTATTGAAAATAAAGATTTAACATTTTATAAAAAATAATTTATGTTTTGGAAATTTATTTATAATGATTTTGTACAAAATAAGTTCAAAAATATTCTTGTAATATTTACATTTTTTATAGTTATGTTTTTTTCTATTAGTATTTTCATACTTGATAAAAATTTAAATCAATTTATATTTGATCAGACATGAATTTCTGAAAGATTAAAAAATCCAAATATGCTAGAAGTAATGCCAAAATCTTGAACATTAGAAGCTATTTTATTAGATCGTGAAGATGATAGTAATGATGAAATAATTTCTTTGGAAAATGATGATAGAGTACATAAAATATATTATTTTTATAATACTAGATTTCCAAATTCTTTATGAATTAATTTATTTTGAACTGAAATAAAAACTGATTTTTTGATGTATATTGCATCTGATGAATTGTTTACTAAATCAAGTTTTAAAAATGATGATATACCATTATGAATATCAAAAAAACTTTTGGATTTATATAATTTTGAATTATCAAATAATTCTTTATTTCCAAGAATTACTGAATCACAACTTTCATTATTAAAATTTGATTTAAAATTTAATCATTCAAATATTTTTAATATTAAAGGTAATGATTATTCTTGAGCTTGAAGAATAAATACGGTAGATAATAATTTTCCTTTATTATGATTGACTATTCCTTATTCAAAAGCTAAAAAAATATTTGAAAATATTTGAGAAAAAAAAATAAATATTCATAAATCTTTGGTTTTTTTGAAAGATAAAAATATGATTAATTCCTTTGTTCAAGATTATCCTAATTTGAATATTAAAACTTTGGAGTCAGAAAAAGAAAATATAACAAATAAATTATTTGTAATAAAAGCTTTTATGTTTTTTGTTTTGTCTGTTGTAGTATTTGTTTTAATTAGTTTTATGTTTTTCTTGACTCATTCTATAGTTTTTGATAATAAAAATATATTTAAAATATTGATAAGTCATGGTGCATCGTCTTTATTTATATTTTGAATAATTTATTTTAAAATATTTTTTTCTTTTTTGGTGGCATTTATTATATTATTAATATATGTTTATATTTTGAATAATTTAGTATTTATATATATTAGTAAATATATATATAATAATTATTCTTTAACTATTGATTTCGTTCCAATATCTTATTTAAATATTTTAATATTATTTTTGTCTTTTTCTATTTTTATTACTATATTAGTATTCTTAATATCAAGAAAATCTATTTTTATGAAATATTTAAAAAAATATTTAATATTAAACTAATTTTATATTGAAAATAGAATATAAATATATATATTTTATTAGTAAATAATTTTATGAATTTAAACTAAAATAATGAATCTTACATTAGAATCTTATATTAATCATATTAATTCTTGAGAATTAAAAGCTGTTGATGTTCTTAATAATTATTTAAATAAATCAAAAGATTTAAATAAAGAAAATAATGCATTTGTTAGATTTCATGAAGAATATGCAAATGAATTTATAAAAAATTCAGATTCAACAATTTTGAAATGAGCTCCTATTTGAGTAAAAGATATATTTTTAACTAAATGATTAGTTACTAGTTGTTGTTCAAAAATGTTACAAAATTATATATCACCTTATAGTTCAACTTGTTTTTTAAATTTGGAAAAAGCTTGAGCATGTATGATATGAAAAACAAATATGGATGAATTTGCAATGTGATCTAGTACAGAAAATTCTTTTTTTGGTCCTACAATTAATCCATATTGAAAAAATAGAATACCTTGATGAAGTTCTTGAGGTAGTGCTGCTGCTGTTGCTAGTGATATGTGTATTGCTTCTTTGTGAACTGATACATGATGAAGTATTAGACAACCTGCAAGTATGTGTTGAGTAGTATGATTTAAACCAACTTATTGAAGAGTTTCAAGATATGGAATACAAGCTATGGCTTCATCGTTGGATCAAGCTTGAGTTTTTACAAAAACTGTAAAAGATGCGGCTATACTTACTAAATATATGTCATGAAAAGATAAAAAAGATGCAACATCTTTAGATTTAGATTTTTCTGATAGTCTAGATTTAGCTTTACAAAAAGATAATTTGAAGTGATATAAAATAGCAGTAATTAATCAATTTTTTTCTGAAGGTCTAGATCAAGGAGTAAAAAAAATAATACTTGACAAAATAGAAGAGATAAAAGATAAATGAGCAGAAGTAGAATATATTGATTTTTCTATATTGGATTATGCTTTGAGTGTTTATTATATTATAATGCCTGCTGAATTAAGTACTAATTTATCAAGATTTGACTGAATTAGATTTGGTCATCAAGATGAAACTTTTAAATATGATGATATTTATTCTTATTATTCTTCAATAAGAAATGAATGATTTCAAGATGAAGCAAAAAGAAGAATTATGATTTGAACTTATGTATTAAGTGCAGGTTATTATGATGCATATTATTTGAGAGCTCAAAAAGTAAGAAAATTAATAAAAGAAGAATATGATAAAATATTTTCTAAATATGATGCCATAGTTTGACCTGTATCTCCGACTCCTGCTTGGAAAATTTGAGAAAAAATAAATGATCCTATCAAAATGTATTTATCAGATATTTATACTATACCAGTTAATTTAGCTTGATTGCCAGCTATGTCTTTACCAGCATGAAATATTGAAAAAGATTGAGAATCTCTTCCTGTATGATTACATATAATAGCAAATCAATTAAAAGAAGAAAATATATTTTCTATAGCTTCTGTATTGGAAAAATAATTTAAATATAAAAATATTATAATGGAAATTAATCTTTATGATTGAGAAAAATTTGAGAGAACAAAAGTTCGGTATATTAGTTTTGTTACATTATATGTATTTTTTATACTAATTTCGTTATTATCTTGAAATATAACTTGAGTAATACTACTTTTTTTGTTTCTTGGTTGATATATGTTCTTTAATTTACTTTGAAAAAATAATATAAAAGCAAAAATTTTTGATGAATGATTAAAAATTTGAAATAAATTTATTGCTTGGAGTAATGTGCATTGATTTGTACTTGAACTTGATGACAATACAAATCTTATTAAAAATATTGTATTTTTGGTAAATAATACTAAACTTGTACATACTCTAAATGATGATAATGAAAAAATAAAAGAATTTATTTTAAATCTTAATGATAAATGTGAAATGTTATCTTATTATGATCAAACTTTTGTGGATAAAATTATAAGAAAATTAAAAATTTAAATTTTAAACAAAATTAATAATGTCATACAATGATATATTTGAATCTAAAGAAAATGATATAAATGAAATTGAAGTATTAAAAAAAGATTTAAATTCTTTGCAAGAATTAGTAGTTGATCAGATTGTAGAAGATTTGGTCTATAAGTTTAAAAATAAAGATTTTGATTCTTTTCAAAAAAATATCAAGAAAGCTGAAAAATTTAAAAAATGAGTAATAATAACTAAATTTAAATCTTGTTTTGAAAATAATATGAATTCTTTGAACTCAAAACAAAAAGAAATTATAAATAATTTGAATTAGTATTGAGTGGTGTTTTTATTTTTAATCTAATATTTTAATTTTAATATTAAGTAAATTAAAGTATATATATCGTATATTTATTTTTTAAAATAAAAAATTATGGAATTTAAACTTGTTGATTTGGAATATTGATATGATGAATTTGAGCCGTATATAGATAAAGAAACTATGAAAATACATCATAGTAAACATCATCAAACATATGTGGATAAATTAAATAATTCTATAAAATGAACTGATGCAGAATGAAAAAGTTTAGAAGAAATATTTGAAAATATGTCAGATTTTTCTGATGCAATAAGAAATAATTGAGGTTGAGTTTATAATCATAATATTTATTGGTCAAGTATTTCTCCAAATTGATGATGAGAACCTAAATGAAAACTTTTTGAAGATATAGTTAATACTTTTGGAAGTTTTGATTTATTTAAAAGTGAAATGGAAAATGCTTGATTATCTCAATTTGGATCAGGTTGGGCTTGGTTGATAGTTGATAAAGACTGAAATCTTAAAATAACTAAAACACAAAATCAAGATAATCCACTTATGAATATTTTGAGTTCGGATAATAGATGAAAACCATTATTTTGTATTGATGTTCGGGAACATGCTTATTATTTGAAATATAACAATAGAAGAAATGATTATTTAAGTAATATATGGAATATTATAAATTGGGATAAAATAAGTGATGATTATAATAATTAATATAGCTTTTTTAAATTTAATAAAAAATACACTGAAAATAAAATTAGTGTATTTTTTATTAAACTCATTTTTGTAGAACAAATTTTCTAAATCTTTAATTTAGAGAACTATTTGCGAGAAATTAAAAATAGATTTATGTACTACACAAATTTTTAGTTTGCAAATATTCTATTTATAGACATTAATATATGATTGATATAAGTTTTTTAATTATATTTGCGAGTACTTTTTTAATAAACATATTATGATTATTTTTATTAAAAATAATAAAACACAAAAAATAATACATTATAATAAAAAAATTATAATTTCAATAGCGAATATTATTATATTCTCTATTGCAGTATAAATTATTTTTGATTACAGAATATTAGTTTAAAACATATATTCATATAAATCAATCAAAACTTTTTTATAATTAAGTAATAATTCATTATTTTGAATTGATCTAAATATTTTATTATCAAATATATTTGATAAGTTTGAATAAAATTCATATATATTTACTTCTCAATCTGGATTAAATTTATTATTTTCTGTTCATAAAATTCAAACTCAACATGCCCATCTAATACTTGAATCATAAACTCAATCCAAATTTCAAATATCTGTAATATAACATCATTTATTTGCATTTAAATTAATTATTGAAGTATTATCATTTATAGATTTCATTAATTTTGCTAATTCTTTTTTTGTAATAATATTATCTAATTTATTAAATATATTTTCTTTTACTACTCAATTTTTTATGTAATAATTTATAATATTTTCAGTATTATTTTCATCTTTATTATTTTTTTTATCTATAGTTTTTTTATCTTGATTTTTTATATTATTCTTTTTTT
>NZ_JAEDAM010000046.1 GCF_018420025.1 Candidatus Vampirococcus lugosii
ATTTTCATTTTCATATAAATCAATCAAAATTGTTTTATAATTCAATAAAGATTTATTATTGAATTCATAATTAATATTATGAAACTTTGATAAATTTGAGTAAAATTTATTTATTTGAATAGGGGAGTATGGATTGAATTTATTATTTTCTGTTCATAAAATTCAAACTCAACATGTCCATCTAATACTTGAATCATAAATTCAATCTAAATTTCAAATATCTGTAATATAACATCATTTGTTTGCATTTAAATTAATTATTGAAGTATTATCATTTATAGATTTTATTAATTTTGCTAATTCTTTTTTTGTAATAATATTATCTAACTTATCAAATATATCTTCTTCTACTACTCAATTTTTTATATAATAATTTATAATATTTTCAATATTATTTTCATTTTTTTTATTTTTGTTTATTAATTTATTAATTTTTTCATAATTTTCATTAAATATATTATATATATAATCAAATTTTTTATAATTTTCAAAAATAATCTCTTTATAAATAGGATTTCTTGTTTCTAAAAAATAATCTATTCATAATATCATATATTGATAATAAATTAACATTTCTTGATAATATTTATTTCAAGATAAAATTTTATCAAATTTATTAAAATTTATTATTTTATTAAATAAATATAATTTTTCTTTTAATTCTTTATTTTCAATTTTTATTCTTTTATTTATGTTTTTTCATTTTTTTTCATAAATTATTTTTTCTAAAATTTTATTTATAGCTTCGTTTTTATTATTTTTTTCTAATTTTTTATTTTTTTGATCTTCTTTTACTTTTTTATTTTCCTGTTTGTCATTTTTTTTATCTTTATCTTCTTTTTCTTTATTTTCTTCTTTTTTATCTTTATTTTGATTATTTTCTTCCAATTTTTTATCTTTTTGATTTTCTTTTGGTACTGTCCATCTTGTTCATCCTCAACCTCAAGAAATTCTCTTTTTACAAGAATTTCAAAATTTTGTATATCAAGAATTGCAAGTTATTTCCCAATCAGACCAATTTCAATTATGCCAAGTTCTTTTTTTGAATCATCAACAAATATTTTCTTTTTGAGTTTTTCAAACACATTTATTATTTTTCAATAAATAATTTTCATCACAAGTTATTTCCCAATCAGACCAATTTCAATTATGCCAAGTTCTTTTTTTGAATCATCAATCAACATTTTCTTTTTGAGTTTTTCAAACACATTTATTATTTTTCAATAAATAATTTTTATCACAAGTTATTTCCCAATCAGACCAATTTCAATTATGCCAAGTTCTTTTTTTGAATCATCAATAAATATTTTCTTTTTGAGTTTTTCAAACACATTTTCAATTTTCACTATGTTCATTATCTCATAAACAAATAGGAAAATATCATTTATATAAGTAATTATTTATATTTTTAGCAATAAATGTCTGATCCCAATTATTTTTATCTACTTTTCTTATGTTTTTTATTAACTCATCTATACTTCAAGATTTATTTATAAAATCTAGATAACTTCCTAAACTTCTACTTTCATCATAAAAATAATATTTTTCATTATTCGCATTATTTTCATATTCATTTTTCCAATTATCAAAGTTTATTCTGCTTCATATTTTCAAATAAAAAGAATTATAATCAGATTTATTATAATAAATATTATTTTTGAAATTCCATTTATCAATATGTTCATAATCAATAGCTCTTATAAAATCATCTTCTCAATCAAAAGATAATATATTTCCAGAAAAAATCATATTTTCTATTTCTCAAAGTTTTCAATTTATTCATTCATAATTATGATCTAAATATTCAATTTGTAATCAAATTCAATTTTTTAAATTATGAATAATATTTCAATTTATTGAAACATTTTTTGAAATTCAAGACGAAGAAATTCAATAAACATTATTTATTTGATTTTCTTCTTGATTTATAATTAGATTATTTTTTACTTTTCATCAGTCCCAATCAGATATTCAAATTGCCCATCATAAATTTCTATTTGTAGGTCTAGGCCATCAAATATTAGTAAATATATTATTTTCTATATTTATATCTTGCCAACGAAATTCTGAAGTTAGCCAATCAGATCTTGTATTTCATCACATACTAATTCAAATTTCTCATCAAATATATAAATTATTTTTTAATAAAATATTCCAAGATCAAACTGAGCCATCTCAAGTATTAGAAGTAAATTTTGTTCCTATACTTGCTCATCTAGAAAAAATATTGCCACTAAATACAGAATCAAAAATTCAACTAGCATATACATTATGATTAAACATTGTTGCTTTTCCGTGTCATCAAGATCAATCTTGTGAATACCATCAATTATGATCAAAAATATTTTCTTCAAGATTTGCACTTAAACTTGATAAATATAATCATTGAGAGTGTCAGTTTCAATCACTATAATTATTTAAAATTGTATTTCTTCTAAAATCAAGTCCCCAAATAGTTGTATCATTATTTCAATATCCAGAAATTACATTACTTGTATAATAAGAAAATTTATTTCATTCTAACAATATTCATTTTCATTCTCAAACTATTCTCAAACCTCTACTTCAATTAATTCAAGTAAATTCTTCACTATCAGGATTTCTTGTATGAGCATAAAATTCTATTCAAGAAATAACTAAATTTCTAAATTCTCAAGTTATAGAAAATCATTGTTCTTTTCAAGTTTTAAATAAAGGCATTTTTTTTCATGTTCAATAACTTGTAATTACAAAAGGATTTGATTTTGATTCTCAAAATTTATTTAAATTTCAAAATCATTCATAAAATACACTTCATTTTTTTATTAATAAAAAATCATTTGAATTATTTCTAATTAAGGAATAAGCTTTCTCAAAAGAATTACAAGAAATTATATTTTGTGGTAAATAAATATTTTCTCAAATTTCATTTTTTGAATAAGATTTACATTTTTCATCATTTCAATCATTACTTAAATAAACTATTCTTGAATTTTCTGAAGCTTCTAAAATAGTCCATCAATCATTATCTTTTGGTAAATTTAAAAAATATTTTGAGCTATCAACTTTTTTCCTTGGATCAACAGGAACTGTATTGTGATTTTTGTTTACACAAATTGCTCATAATCAATTATTTTTATTTTCATAATCAAAATTATCAAATTTTTCATCTCAAAAATCAAATCTTTTTGAAATTGCTCTTTCTTCTCAATTTTCATCAGCAGTCCAAAGATGAAGTCTTGTTCAATTTTGATTTAAAAATCATAAGTCATTGCGAAATCAAGCAAGTCATAAATTATTTATTTTATTATCAATATTTTCAAAATCTTTATTTTTTGGTAAAGTCCAATTTTTTCATAATAAAGAACAAATTCAATTATTATTTTCTCCAAAAGCAGTTTTCCAAGTATAAAGTCAATAAAAATCATCAGGACAATTTTTATTAGTACAAGTTGATTTTGACTGTATTATATAAGAATTTTCTCACCAATTATTACATTTTGCTCATCAAGAAAAACATCTTTTTCAAATTCAAGTATGTTTTACTAATTCTTGAAGCCATAAATTTCAATCTTTCATAATTTCAATATTATAATTATAATCTATTCATTCAATATTTACTTTTAATATTCATTTATCTCAAATTTTTGTTCAATCTCAATTAGTCCATTTAATAGTATTTTCTTGAAAAGAAAAGTTTTCTATTTTTTCTCAAACACTTACAAATACTGGACTTGTTCAAATTTCTAAATTTATATTATTATCATTTATATTTATTATTTCTTGAAAATAATTTATACTATCAGTTCAAAGTTTTTCAAAAAGTGCTTTATTGTAATCATTTATTTGTAAATCATAATTTCTTGTTTGTCAGTTTTCAATATTTGGATCCCAAATAGCAAAAGTTTTTTTATCATTTTCTTTTGATTTAAAAGAAAAAATATATAAATCTTCATCTTCAGAAATAATTTTATCAAAATACATATCTCACAATATTTTTTTTAAACTTATTACAGAATAATAAGATTGTTTTGGAGTCCAATCTCATTTTGGTCAAGTAAGTCAAGAACTTGAATGTTTAGTAGTATTTTCAGGATTTACATCTCTTAACATATACATAGAAATTTTATCAAGTCATGTAGATAATCATATCAAATATCATCTAACAATCCAATTTGCTTGATTTTGTTCATTAATAGCAGTATATTCAGATTTAGGATTAGTATCCCAACCAAATTCTGTAAGCCAGACTTGTTTATCAGGATAATTTGTATTTCTCCATAAAACTATTTCTCTTAATCTTTCAAAATAATCATTTTTTTCAGGAGCTTTATCAGTATTATAAGAATGAAAATTAATTACATCAGGAACAAATTTTTTATCATCACGATTTGCTTCAAACCATATTTTCATAAGATTTAAATAATTTGTCATACTTGAATATCAAACTAATCATCACATAACTAATTTTGAATTAGGATCAGCATTTTTAATTCAAACATTATCTCATAATTTTCATTCATGTCAGTCATAATCAGCACTTAACATTGTAGCAAATTCATAAGGAGAAAAGTAAGCATCTCTTCAAGCCCAGTTTTTGTTTGGTTCATTAAAATTTTCAAAATATTTAATATATCCAAGTCATGATTTTTTTTCTTGATTATCAGCAAGTAATAATTTATCTTCATCAACTTTATTACTTCAATATCTTGCCACAAACTGAAACATATGTTTTGCATGTTCAATATATGAAGCAGGATCCAAAGGATCTTTTCATTCTTTTATAGGTTTATTATTATGATTTGAATATTCTTTTCAATCTCATAAAATCCAATTAGCATTTCATTGAATAGCTGGTATTACTTCAATTCATAATTCAGACAAATTTTGATAATAAGCATCAAAATTCCAAATATTATTTCCACTAGGATTAAACATTTTTTCATTTTTACTTGATCAGTCCCAAGTCATAGAATGATATTCTCTAATATGTCCAAAATTTTTTAATAAATCAATAGGATCATCAATAAAAGCATTTAATCAAATAGATTCTCAAATATTTATTCAAAAATCAGGATTTTTTTCAACTGGTTCTTTATCTTTCAAATCTATTTCTTTATTTAAATATCAATATATTCAAATTTGTTTAATTCAAGAATCAGCATTATCAACGACTAATCTTAAATATCTAGTATTTATATTATCAACTTCTATTATTCTCCATTTATTATATTTATCAAGTTTTTGAGAAAAGACAAAATCCCATTCAAAAGCTTTTCAAGAATAAACTTTTAATTCTGGATTTCAATTTGAATCAAAAAATCAAATATGAGTTATTGTATAATCTCATTTTAAATCTATAATTGCAGATTTTGGTAAATAATCTTTATTTCTAATAGCTTGCCAATTATCTCAAGTAAAAATTTTTTTTAATTTTTCTTGTGGATTATTTGGAACTTGATCTTGATTATCTACTAAACTATAAGCTTTTGTTATAAAATTATCATGATAATGAGAAATATTTTCATCAAATATCATTGATTTATCAAGTTTAATTAATTTTGATTTTTGTGATTCAAGTTTTTCTATAAAATCAATCAAAGCATTATATTTATATCAAACTTTTAAATCTTGATTTAAATGAGTTAAAGCTCACCAAGATCAATATTTTGATTGTTTTCATATATCAGTAAAATGTGCAAGTAATCATCATCAATTATCGCTCCAAGCATTTAACATTAATTCATATAAATCATAAATTCAAGGATTAGTATTTATTTGTTTAAAAAATTCTGTTACTTGTTTATCTTCTTGAGCATAAGATCAAAGTCAAGAAATATGTTGTCAACCTTCATAAGCTATTAAATTAAGTCAATATTTATCAGCTTTTTCTTTATGATATTTTATTTTTTGAGTTAAACTAGGTATTCAAGATCAAGTAAAATATTTTTCTTCTTTTATTTGTTCAAAAGCTTTAGTAAATGCATTTTGTGGAAAATCTTCATTTATTCAATCTTTTCAATCAAGCCAATCTTTTATAATATTTTTATTTTCTTCTTTTTGTAAGCTTCAATTAAAATAAGTTGTTATTGCATAAGAATCAATATTTTCATAACAAACTTCATTTCATTCTTCAACATAATAAGGACATTCCAAAATTTTTAATTCCATTCCTTCCCAAGCTGTTTGAGTACTTGCTACACAGTTAATTCTTGAATTATCATTAAAAACTTGATTTTTGAAAATATTACAAATTTGATTAATTCTCATTCAGTGATATTGCATAAAAGCATCTGCTTTATCTTCTCACCATCTTTCTTTTCATTTTTTTAATCAATAATGTGCTTGATCAAACATCCAATTCCAAGTTTCGTTACTATATTCTATATAAGAAATTAAATTTTCATTTAAATTATTTTTTATTGTTTCTGCAAAATTTTGAATATAATCATCTCAACTTGTATGATGAATTGTAAACCAAGGATTAGAATTTAGTTTATTTGATAATTTAATCATAATTTCAAGAGGAACTCATTTTGTTGACCAAATACGATCATTTATTTGGGGTCTTTTGTTCCAAGTTGATTGATCTATATCATTGTTTGTTCTCATCCAAACCATAAATCTCAAAGTAGAAAAATCTTTTATTATATCAAGCCAATCAGGATTAAAAATTTCATTTTTTTCAAAATTTTTTTTAAATTTTTTGGGGATTATTTTAATATTTCTTAAATGATTATTTTGATCAATATCTTTTATTTCAAGCCATAAATAATTATTATTTAATTTTATATGTTTTTCTCAATCTTTTTCTTGTAAAATATCAGCTCAAGATATTTTTAAATCTCAATTTCATTCATAATAAATAATATATTCATCATAAGGTATCATTTCTTTTTGATTTCAATGAAAAATTATAGTCCTTGCATAATCAAAAACTATATCGTTCTCAAATCATTTTATCCATCAATTTTCATCCAAAATTAATTTATCACTTTCTTTAGTATCCCAAGAATTTCAATTTTCCAAATTATCACAATTTGTATTTCACCATTCGCATCAAGTTTGCCAATTTGATGCTTGTTTCATAAAATCAATAAAAGGATATTGAGTAGACCAATAACTTATTCCTTCTGGGTTCATTCATATAGAAGTATTATTTGCATAACTTGTATTTAGTGTAAATAAAATAAGTGTTAGTAGTAGGATTACTTTTTTCATAAGTGTTTTTTAAAATGTAAATTTTATCTAAAAAAAGCAATTTTACCAATTTTCAAATAAATAAATATTTCTAATTAAATTTCATTTTTTATATACTCACATGAAAAAATATTCATTATCAGTTGGTAAATTTAGATTATATAACCTAATCTTTATATCTTCCTTATCTTTTAAAAAAGATATATTTTCTTTTTTAACATTTTCAGGAAAATCTCATAAATCATTTAAATGTGTATCTTCTTGGCAATAGCCTAATATTTTTATTATAATCTAATTCAATATAATCATCATTATATTTTGCATTTTCTAAATATTTGATAATATTATTTTTTTCAAATATATAAAAAATTTTACTTATTCATGGTGCTGGTTCTAAGCTTTCATACATATAAAAATTTGATACTTTATCATTAAATTTAAAATTATTTGAATCTAAATTAAAATTAATATACAAATTCTCATTTTTATAATTTATTTCTAATAAGTTATTATATGGACTCATATACTTAACTAAATTAAATTTATTTTCATCTAAATTTTCAAATTTATCTCCTAAAATTCTTAAAATATTTTTATTTAAAATATTTAAAATATCTATATCTTTATTCTTAATTATTAAATTAATATTAAATCATTTATTAATAATATTATTAATTTTTTCAATTTCATTATTAGTAAAAAGGTATTTATAATATTGTTCATTAAAAGTTATTTTATTATTTTGTAAATCAAACATTTTAAATGAAACTCAAAATGACTGATTTATAGATAATTTATAATCTTCAAAATATATTATATATTCTGTTCAATTTCTTCAGTGATCTATTTCTTTCAACAACAAAAAATCATAATAAATAAAATTATTATGAAAAAATATAAAATAATATTTCTCATTACAAATATTATTTTTACAATATATATAATATTTTCAGTTATTATCTAATAAATCTTTTTTCTCCTCAAAAACATACTCCAAACTATTATTTTTTTCCAAAAAATAATTTTCACTTTTTATTTTTTCTCAATTTGAAAAAAATGAAAATTCAAAATTATTACACAAATTTCAATTATTTTTAGAAATATTATAAACAAAAGTTTCATCTCATTTATTAAATTGTTGTAAAGTATAAGGATTATCTTCTCAACAACTTCTAACAATTATTTGATCTGGTTCTCATGATTTTATAGTTCAAATTAACTGATATTTTGGAATACAAAAATCGTCATAATTAAAAATATCTGTATTTTCTTTTAATATTTCAAACTTTTCTTTATCAATTATACAATTATTATAATCAACTAATTCTTTTACTTCAAAATCAATTTTCATTAAATTTTCTTTATTTTCTTCTTCTATAACTTTTACTTCTTCATCAATTATTTTAGTTTTTCCCTCTTCATCAATTTTATCTTCTTCAGTATATTGACTAACTTTTTCTTCTGATTTTTCATTTTCAACATTCAAATCATGATTACTTTCATCTTTAACCTTTCAACTTTCTTCTTGATTACAAGCTGATAAAATTAAAGTAAGTGTTATTAATAGGATTATTTTTTTCATAATATTTTTTATTAATTATTTAAAATATAAAATATATATTTATAATAAATAAAAAAGCAAACATTTCTTTAATATATTCCCGCCCGGGCGAGAAAAAAATATTGATTTTGGTAAAGAAAAAATTATAATGAAAAAGATTTAGTAATATTAAAAAAATAAAGATATGAAAAAAATAGCAATATGAATACAAGATTTTAAGAAATTAATAACAGATAATTATTATTATATAGACAAAACTAAAATAATATATAATTTGTTGATAAGTAATAATTATTATTTTTTGTCTAGACCAAGAAGGTTTGGGAAATCATT
>NZ_JAEDAM010000047.1 GCF_018420025.1 Candidatus Vampirococcus lugosii
CCTGTAATTCATCTTCAATTGAATCTTCCTGTAATTCATCTTCAATTGAATCTTCTTGTAATTCATCTTCAAAAACATAATCATCTACTGAATTGCTTTTTAAATCTGTTAATTTAATATTATTCATATTTTTTATTTTTATTTATAATCTAAAAACAATTTTTTAATTGTTTTAATTTTATTATTTTTTTTAAATTTGTCAATTTTTTTATATAATATAAATATTTATTGTTGACTTTTTTTGTTTTTAATGTTTAATAAAATTTTTGGGAAATAAAATGAAATTGAAAATCAAATTATAAATATAATAATAAGAATTATATATACATATATATTATATATATTTTTAAATGGAATTAAAGTAAAAGATGAAGCTAAAACCATAGCTATTATAATATAATAAAAATGAGATGCAAAAGATGAATTTAAAATATAATATATAACACGAGCTGATAATATAATTCATATTATAGCTCAAAATCATATTATAAATAACTTATCAAAAACAAAATCTTTTACAAAAGAAAGTATATTTTCATATTCACCCAAAATAAGCAACATCATAGATCATGAAAATCAAGGTATTATCATGGAAGCGGCTGCAACAAATCAAGAAAAAAAAAGTTTTATATTGTAAATAATTCAATTTGTATCACTATTTGAATATAAATCTCAACTTCAAAAATAAAATAATAAAAGAACAGAAAATAATCAAATTAAAAAAACTAATATTTTTGAAATTGATAATTTATTATTTGGAATATTTTTATATAAATAAGGAATAGATCATAATATAATTCATATTATAAAAATATTTGTATAGATTTCATAAGAATCTATAAGTGCAGAAAATATATAAGAGAATATAAATATTCAAATTAATGCTCAAATTCAAATAATTGATAAGAAAAGAAAATATTTTTTTCTATTTTTAGAATCTGTAATAATATTTGAAATAGATTTTGTTAATTCTTTATATATTCAAAGAATTACCGCCATTGTTCATCAAGACAATCATGGAATTATATTAGCAATTCAAATAAGCATTCATTTTAATAAATTCAAAAACATTAAATTATATTTAAATATAAATTATTTATTATTTTTCATAAGATATAATGCACTTCATAATAAATTTTTATCATTTTTATCAACTGTAACGGAAGTATGTGGGTAAGGTATTCTTATATTATTTTCCAAAATAGCTTTATAAATATAATGATTTATTTTTCATAATATTACTGGAGGTCAATCCAAAACAACATTAGGATCTATATGGAAACTTGCTCTAATTTCTACTCAATTTGAAGTATTATTAGTAAAATCACGATCTCATCAACTATCTCAAATTTTACTTATCAAAGCTTTAGTTAATTTTTTATTAGTAACTAGTCAAGAATTATTTACTGCATCTATTATAACATCACAAGCTTTTTGAATATCTTCTTCATAATGTATCAAAACAAAAGTTCGTAATATAATACTATCTTCAGAAGTATAAGTTTTTAATGGATTTGTAATCATATCTAAATTAGGAATTATAACTCTTCTTTTGTCATATATAAGTCTTAATACCGTATATCTAATAGTTATTTCATCAATTATACCAAAATATGATTGATTATTTGGTTTTTCTAATTCAACTTTATCTCAAAGTTTAATTTCTTTTGTAAGTAAAAGCATAACTCAAGCAAACATATTACCCAATATTTCTCTAAAAGCAAATCATATACCAACAGAAAGTCATCATAACAAAATTCATATATCAAAACCAATTATTTGAAATCAAATAAAAATTGAAATCAACAATAATGGATAGAAAATCATACTAGAAACTAAATTTCAAGCTCTCTGAGAATAAACATCAACATCATCATCTTCTCAAGCATTTTCATTATCTGGAATATTAATATTATTAATAAATCTATTTCTAATATAAACTGCGATTATTTTTGAAATAAACATTAAAACTGCAGTTACTAATATTGCAATAATAGCTTGTATAGCAATAGTAAAAATATTGCTATCAAAAATAGAACTAGAATTAGTATTTACGGTAATTGCTTCTTCAGTTCATTCTCATTGAGCATAAGTTTTAACTAAAAATAAGACATTTATCAAAATTATTAAAAATAATTTTATATTTTTAGTATTTAATAAATTTAATTTCATTTTAATATTTATTTTTTTAAATTAAAAGTTAAATCATCCTAAATTAGGATTTTGGTTTCTATTTCTTTTGTAATCAAGATTATTTGGATCTTCATCTACTTTTTTCTTAGCAGAAACAACATTTTCTTGTTTAAATATTACATAAAGAACAGATTCTAATTTATCATTACTAATATTTGATATATTATTTGCTATATATGAAGATAATAATTCAAGTCATTGTCTCATTTGTGAAGGCATACTTCTATTAATCCCAGTACCAAAACAGTTTTCAAACATAGACATAATTTCTTTTTTTGTTTCTGATTTAGATTTTCAATCACTTTTGGAGTGTAAAATACTTTGTAAAATATCAGAATATGTATTTGAATGAACATTTACAAACCAAGTAGAATAAACTCACATTATATATTCAAATTTATTTATATTTACATCAAATTCATATTTTTTTAGAGTTCAATTAAATATATTCCAAAGTCCACGTCACAAAGGATTATTAAAATCTCTTCAATTATGAGATTTCATACTAGAATCAGCAAGTTTAGGTCAAATATGTAAAATAGATTTCATATATGGAATAGCTTCATTTGGTTTTAATTTTGAATCATATGGAATATCTTTTCATTTTTTCAAAACTATATCTTTATATTCTCATAATATTTCTTTAATTTCTTTTTGTTCTTTATTTAGATTTTGTAAATTTTCTAATTTTTTTAATTCAGCAAAAGCTCAATTATCTAAATCAGAATTTGATAAAAATGAAGATATTTTTGATCAATTAGAAGCCCACCAATAAAGAAATTTACTTTGAATTTTTTCTTTTTTATCAGCTCCAGAATCAGGAGATATTGTATTCATAGACCAAGATGTAAAACTTGAGAATTCATTAGATCATTTACTAATATAATCAAATAATTTTACTATTTTTTCAGGACCTTTGTAAGTATTAACAAAAAAACCTACAGGAAAAGAATATGTTCAAGCTATTTTCATATATTCTGTTTTAAGTGTTTCATCCCAATTTAAATATTCTCAAGATATAATAGGTAAAAGCATCATTCAATACCACTTTTGATAATGTCATTCATGATCAACTTTTTCAGAAAGAGCTCTTAATGTTCAAATTTGTCTAGCTGGCATAGCTCATTTCATAATTCAATTTAAATCATTATAAACCATTTCAAAATTAGATTTACTTGACATATTATTATGCATTTCATCAACTTTAGACGAACTAAAATTCGTTGATATAGCTCAATCCAAAGCTCATTGAAATTTGGAACCAAAAATTTTTCTCATTTTTTCAGAACCTACTGTATCTTTTATATAATCTAATTCAAGTCTTGCTAATTCATTTTGAAGTGTTTCGTTGTCTCAAGTTTTTTTTAATTGTGATATTAGAAAACTTTTATTATTTTGATAAACTTTTAAATATTCAGGTCACAATATTGCATTAACCCAAGCTCAAGATCATGAATATTTTTTTAATCATCTATAATATGGACCTCATCATTTTTCCAAAGAATGAAGAAGATATCCAGCAGCTTTTAATTTATCTTTTGAAGATCATTTTTTTTCAAAAACTTCATTTTTTATTACATTAACAATTTCTTTATCATGAACTGCACCATCACGAGATAATCTATCTTTATGTTTATTTATTATTGACCAAAGTTTACTATCATATTCAGAGAATGCCTCTTGTCTCAATTCAGAAACAATAGAACCTGGAATTACAGATGCTATTTTACTATCCAAAAGTGACATATAAAATTGTGATGCCCTAAGTTCATCTTCACTTTTCCATCTTTCCAAATAATTATCTTTTATAGATTTAAATGATATTAACATAGCTGAAATTGATAATCCATTACTTTTCATTTTTTTATCAGGATTAGCATTAATTTTATTTTTTAACATTTCGGCATCTTCTTTTGTATATGGATTAAGTCATTTTTCTGAACAAAAAATAGAAAATGCATTATAAGACATTTTTTTTTCTTTTGGTGATAGATTTTCATTTCCCAAAATTATTCAATCTGGCAAATATTTTATATAATATAATAATGGTATTTTTTTTGAATTTCAAGATTCATTATATTCATCATATTCCATTCAAACATAATCAATTTGATTATTGTCAGAATCAAAAAATTTTCATCATTTTTCTTTTAAATTCAACCATTTTTCTTTAAAATTTTTGAATCATTTGTAATCTTCCAAGTTTATATTTTTTATATATTTCAAAAATTCATCAGAACTATCTATAGTTTTGAATTTCATAGAAACTCAACTTACTGGTTCTTTATTCAAAAAATTAGAAAATTGTTCATAATTTATTTCTATTTTTTTTGAAAAATATTCATTAGTTTCTCAACAATAAAAATTAGCTTCAATTTTTACTTTTCAATTGTATAAAATTTTAGGTTCACTTGTTATTTCCATAAATCACCATTGAGATCATCATCATGGATAAATTGATTCTCAAACTCTAAAAGCTAGACTAGATCAAATATTAAATTCTGCATCTTTATCTCATTTTATTTTTTTCCAATCATTATTTATTAAAGATAAAGTTTCATTTCAATCCATATTTTCATTAAATTGTAAATCTTCATCAAAAGATTTTACACTTTCATCTATTGATAATCAATTTGTAAGTAAACCAGATAAATTAAGATATAATAAATCTCATATTTTTTCATTACTAATTTGTAAATTATCATCAATAATTCATAAATTTTTAAGTAAATTTAAAACTTCATTATCTCATTGTGTTTGAGAAATTTTTAAATTTAAATTAATTTGCATATTTTCATCTATAAAAATTTTTTTTTCATCAAATACTAATTTAGTATATTTATTTCACAAATATAAATTTAATTCTTTTTGATTTGGATTCAATAAATTTGTAATAAATTCTTTATGATTATTTATCATAGATTTTGGTAAAGAAAAATAATTTTCTAATTTGGAAGAAAAAGATGAAGAAAAAAGAATTTCAACAAATTCTTCAAAATCTATTTTTTTATTATCAATACTAGAAAAGTTATTCAATAAAAATTTCTTTTTTGAATTATCTATTTCAGATTCATCCAAAAGTAAAATATTAGCAATAATATAATTTAAATCCAAATCTTTTTGATCAAGAGTATCAGAAAACTTATCATCAATATTAAATCATTTTTGATTAAGTTTATCTTTTTGAGATTCAATATATTGTTTATCTATATTTTTTACTTTATTAAAAAGTTCTTCTCACAAATATTCTTTAATAAAATTTTTTGTATCAAAAATATTAGATAAACCAGAAAAATAATTTTCCATATCATCCGTATATTTAATTACCTCACTTTTGCAAGAAGATTTAATGAATCAAGATTGTATATCTTCATTATTATCCAAATTAGTAATAAAATCATTATCTAAATTAGAAACAAGATCAGATATAGATATAGATTGTTTAGAAATAAAGTTTTTTTGTTCTTCCAAAAGATTATCGGAAATTATTAATTCAGTATTAAAAAAAACTTGTAATCAATCTATATCTTGGACTTGTCAAATATTTTCAATATAATAATTTAATTCATTTTCTTCTAATCATAATATATAAATTTTTTCTATAAGTTTATTCTTAATAGTTTGCAAAAATCAATTATGTAAACTATTTTTATATTTTATATAAAAATCTGATGATAAAAAATCATTTGATAAAACATAATCAAATGTCATTCACATATTACTAAAATCATCTAATATTAAATTTTTATTTCAAGATTTATTTATAATTTGTTTGTAATTATTTATTATATCTTGATCTGAAATATTGTTTGAACTTATAAAGTTTTTGAAACTATCATAATTTGTAATTTGTGAATTACTATTTTTGTATAATAAAGATATTAATAATTGAGTTTGAATATTAGAAATTAATTTATTTCTATTATTTTTTTGTAAAGAATCTAAATTTTTTTGATCTAATTCCATTTTATAATTTTATATTTTATATATTAAAATTACTATTAATAATAAATAATTATTATTTAATGTCAATTTAAAAATTATTTTATATTATCAATATAATGCAAAAAAATTATCTTCTATAATATCTATATAATTATCTAAATCATAATCAATTAAGTTTGCTGTATATTCATAAATATATTTAATATAAGATGAATCATTTATTTTTCATCTATATGGATGTGGTGTTAGATATGGAGCATCAGTTTCTATTAAAATATTTTGTTTTTCTGTTGCCAAAAAAGATTCTCTAATGTTTTCTGCTTTTGGAAAAGTAATATTTCAAGTATATCATATCCAAATATTTTCAAAATTTTCTTGTAATACATTAATTTCATTTGCTCAATATCACCAACAATGAAAATAAATTTTTAATTTTGGAAAATTTTTAATTATATCATATGTAGACTCAAAATCATCTCTAGAATGAATTATTACTGGTAAATCTAATTTTTGAGCTAATTCGCATTGCATCATAAAAAATTTTTTTTGACTTGATAGAGTTTCTGATTTACTTGAATAATGAACATCAATACCACATTCACCTATAGCATAAATATATTTTATATTTTTGTTGTAAAATTGTTCCATTTCATTCAAAATATTTTCAAATTGATATGGATATATATTTTCATTTGCTACCAAACTTGGATGATATCAAATACTAGAAAATAATTGTAATGATGTATTATTATTTTTTTGTATTTCTACAGCTTTTAAAGCCCGATCCATATCTACTGCCACATTCATTAATCATTTTCATCAATTTTCTTCAAATTTTTTTAAAAAATATTCATAGTCTGCAAATAATTGTTCAGAATTTAAGTGTGTATGAGAATCAAAATACATATTTTTTTATATTATTAATAAGAATTAAATTATTTAATAAATATTTATTTATAATAAATATTTGTATAAAGTATTTTATACATATTTAAATAAATAGCAATATATTTTGAATTTTTTTGTAATAGTTTATTTAATTTAGTATTTTATAAAAAATTAATTAATGTAAAAAGACTTGAATATATATTTATTTTCTTTATATATTTCAAAACTCAATTAATTAATTGAGTTATATATCATATTTAGTGTATATTTAAT
>NZ_JAEDAM010000048.1 GCF_018420025.1 Candidatus Vampirococcus lugosii
TCTTTTTATTAGTTCTTAATTAACTTTTCAAGCTTTTTTTATCTTTATTACTGCAAAAGTTTAGATATAAACTTATTGAAAAATTTTTTTATTTGTTTATAAGTTGATATTTAATTATTAATTGTATTTATAAAAAAAATGTTTAGTAAAAAAATTTTGATATTATTATTTTTTTCTTTATTTTTGACTGCTTGTTTTGAAACTAAAAAAATAACTTATCAAGATTCAAATCATCTTATGAGTAGTACTCAAGTAATTAGAGATATTAAAACCGTCAATTTTATGTGAGAAGATATAAATCTTGATGAACATAACTTTTTCAGGGAAAGAATAGAAAGAGAATTTTATATAATTGTTGATAATATTTATCAATATAAATTGTGGGTTAAAAGAACTTGAAAATATTTTCCGTATTTTGAAGAGAAATTACAAGAATATTGACTTCCAGATGATTTAAAATATCTTGCTGTTGCAGAAAGTTTTTTAAGACATGAAGCTTATTCAAGTGTATGAGCATCTTGATTATGGCAATTTATGCCAGCGACTGCTAGAGAATATTGACTTTTGGTAAATGATTATGTAGATCAAAGAAATGATTATACTTTATCAACTATTTCTGCTTTTGAATATTTGTCTTATCTTGGTTGACTTTTTGATTATGATTGGAAATTAGCATTATCTGCTTACAATAAATGACAATGAGCATTATCAAATACAATAGTAAGACAATGAAGTGATGATTATTTTGACTTATTACTAAATACAGAAACTCGTCGTTTCGTTCCTAGAATTCTTGCTATTAAGTTAGCTTATGAAAATAGAGAAAAACTTTGACTTAATTTAAAAGAAGAAGATTATTATTTTTTTCCAGATTATGAATTGAGAGAAGTTGAACAAATACAAGATATATATTCTTATCTAAATGAAAATAATATTTCAGTTTACGATTTCATAAAATTAAATCCTTGGATAAATATAAATCAAAATAAATTGCCATTGAGAGATGATTGACAAAATTGGACTATCAAAATTCCTATTTAAATTTTAATAAAAAACAATGAAAATAACATTTATTACTTGAAATAAATGAAAACTTAAAGAAATTCAAACAAATATTTCTTCAAGAATTAATCTTGTATCACAAGATATAGATATAATGGAAATTCAATCTCAAAATTTGGAAGAAATTTCCAAAAATAAAGCAAAACAAGCTTTTGAAAAAATATGAGAAGCAGTTTTAGTTGATGATACAGGAGTATTTTTTAATTATTACCCTGATTTTCCATGAGCATTTGCAAAATTTGTATACAAATCTTTATGAAAAGATTGAATCAAAAAACTTTTTGATTGAGTACAAGATAATACTTGAAGTATGCAAACTGCAATTTCTTATATGGATTGAAATTTGTCTGAACCAGTTTGTTTTTTGTGAATAGCTGAATGAAAATTTGAAACTCATCATTTGGATCAAGTGCCTAATGATTCTTTACCATATAATTATATTTTTGTTCCTAATTGATATACTCAAACAGTAACAGAAAATTATGAATATTGGCAAAAAAATTTATCACAGAGAAAAAAAGCTATTGAAAAATTTAATAAATGGATTTCAAAATTTATTTAATATTTTATTTTTATAAAAATTTATAACTAAATATGTTAAAATATAAAAATTATATAATAAGTGTAATACTCGTAATTATATGGAGTTTATTTTTTTCTATATATAAATATTATACTTGGTGATTATTTGATGAAGACTTTTTGACTTTGGAATATATTGCGGCATATTTAAGTTTATGATGATTTTTTTCTTTTATTATTTGATGATTTATTTACGAATTGTTGAAAGAGAGAAAATTTCATTTTATAATTTCAACATTATCAATACTAGCGATAATTATATTATATTTGCAATATTTATTTCCTGTTTATGATAATATAATTATTATAACATCTATTACAATTTTTATTTGATTTACATATTCTTTTTGGGTTATATTGAGAAGTATTCTTATATCTACTGAAATAAATAAAAATTATGCAAGTGATACTTTATTAAACTGAATAGCAAATATTTCTTTTATTTCATCATTAATTATATGAAGTATATTGTGATGATATTTAGTTGAAAAATTAAATGAAAAATGAGTATATATTATTTTGTTGATATTACTAATAAGTGCATTATCATGACTTTTTTTGAGTAATAATCTTTCAATTTCTGATAATAAAAACTTAAAATCTAGATTTAAAGAATATAAAGAACATTATATTAGAGATTTTTTGTATGTATTCAAAAAATATTATATTGAAATGATTTTTTTATGAATGATAATAGTTATTGCCACTATAATTTCGCAAAAAGCAATTCAATATATTGTAGAAAATACAGATATGAAACAAAGTATAGCCACTTTTATACTTTTAGCTAGTGCTTTATGAAGTGTGATTTGAAATGTTTTGTCTATGAAAATAAACAAAAATAAATGGTATTTTTTTATGATTTGTAGTTTTTTATTTTGAATATCTACGATTATTTTACCATTTTTTTTATTAAATTTTATTATAACTATACTTGTAGCTTTTGTAGCTTGAGTTTTTTTCTGAATAGTTTTTAATTTACTTGAATCTGATTATTTAAAAAATATAGCAATTGATGATAAAAAATCATATTGATGAACAAGTTTGTGATTGATAAGTTCATTAGTTATATGAATTATGATGATTTTGATTGATGAAATAGATAAAATAGTATGAATTACTACTACTTACATAATTTTATGAATTATATTATTTATCATTTGAATACTAATTTATTTTAGAAAAAAATAATTTTTAAATTTAAACTAAATTAAAATGATTAAATTAATTTCAATAATATATTTTTTTATTTTAAGATTAAGATATAAATTTGATATATCTTGATTAGAAAAAATAGAAAAAAATAAACAATATATAATTCTTCCAAATCATCAAGCACTTGTTGATCCTCAAATAGTTGTAAGTCTTGTATGACAAAAAATAAAAGTTAGTCCTTTGATGTCAGAAACTTATTATAATTTACCTATATTAAAATATTTTTTTATATGGATATGAGCAGTTTCAATTTGAGATATACAGAGGTGAACTTGAAATAAAGAAAGTATAAATAAATCTTTTGATAATATTAAATTAGCTTTAGATGAGTGAAAAAATATTTTATTGTATCCATCATGACAGCTTTATAGTCAATGATTTGAATCAATAAAATGAAAAAAAATAGCATATAATTTAACTCAAATATTGCCAGATAATGTTGAGATTATCTTGATCAAAACTACATGACTTCGATGAAGTATTTTTTCAAAAGCTTGGTCTTGAAAAACTCCAAATTTGATTTTAAATTTAATTAAATCATTTTTTATTTTATTGTGAAATATATTTTTTTTGATACCAAAAAGAAAAGTTAAAATTGAAATTGAAAATTATACAAATATATTGAAAAATACAAAAAATATAAATGATTACAATCAAAAATTGGAAGAATTTTATAATAAAGATTGAGAAGAAAAAGTAAATTATAAAAAACATTTTTTTTATTTTAATAATACAAAAAATAAAGAATTACCATTAAATATAGATTGAGCAATAAATTGTAGTTTGGATAATCAAGATTATGATTTACAAAAAATTGATGAAAAAATATTAAATAAAATAATAAAAAAAATAGCTGAAATAAAAGAAATAAAAGAAGATAATATAAATATTAAATCAAGTTTGATAAATGATTTATATTTTGATTCTCTTGATTTAGCTGAAATTAAATCTTTTGTACAAAATAATTTTAAATTGGCAGACAATCCTTCTATTTTGGATTTGAAAACAGTTTTGAATTTGTATATTATGGCTATTTGAGAATCACAAAACAAAGAAGAATTAAAAGATTGCAATTGGATACAGACAAATAATAAAGAAGAAAAATTATTTGATATAATTCAAAATAATTCTAATAAATTAAAAAACAATGTAAATATATTAAATTTATTTAAAGAAGTTTTTAAAAAAGATAAAAAAGAAAGTTTTGTTTATGATGAAATTTTTTGAATACAATCAAAAAAAGATTTTTTGATAAAAGTATATTTAATATCATCATATATTAAAAAATTTGATTGAAAATATATTTGATTAATGCTACCTAGTGTATCAAGTGCAAGTTTACTTATTATTTCTACAATTTTGGCTTGAAAAGTTCCAGTTATGTTAAATTGGACATTATGAGAATCAGCCCTTTTACATTGTATTAAATTTGCTCAAATAAATACAGTATTGACAAGTAAGAAATTTTATGAAAAGATACAAAATGATTGAACTGAAAAAATAAAAGATAAGTATGTTTTTTTGGAAAATTTATTAAAAGATATTAAATTAATAAGTAAAATTAAGGCATTATTTAATAGTATGTTTTTCAAAATACCAGAAATTAAATCAGAAGATGAAGCAGTTATGCTTTTTACTTCTTGAAGTGAAAGTTTACCCAAAGCAGTTGTATTAACTCATAAAAATATAATATCAGATATAAATTGAGCTTTATATCATTTTCCTATTACAAATAAAGATAAATTAATATGATTTTTGCCACCATTTCATAGTTTTGGATTTAGTGTAAATACTATTATGCCACTTATTTCTTGACTAAAAGTTTTGTATACTCCAGATCCAAATGATATTAAAACAGTATGAAATTTAATATGACATTGAAAAATAACAGCACTTAGTGCAACCCCTACTTTTTTAAATATGATTTTGAAAGATACTAATGAAGAAAAATTAAAAAGCTTGAAATATGCAGTAGTTTGAGCAGAAAAATGTAATGAAAATGTTTTTGAATTATTTGACAAAAAATGTCCAAATTGAAAAATTCTTGAATGATATTGAATTACAGAATGTAGTCCAGTGATAAGTATTAATCCACCTATTAAATCAAAAAAATGAAGTGTTTGATTAGCTATTTATTGAGGTGATGTTAAAATAGTTTGACTTGAAAATAAAAAAATATTATGAAATAATAAAGAATGAATGATTTATTTCAAATGAGATAATGTTTTTGCTTGATATTTGGATAAAAATTTGGAAAATCCTTTTGAAAATATAGATTGAAAATTATATTACAAAACTTGAGATTTATGATATCTTGATAAAGATTGATATATTTATATAACTTGAAGATTAAAAAGATTTATAAAAATAGCATGAGAGATGATATCTTTACCTTTTGTAGAATCAATATTGAATAAAAAATATTGAAATTCAATAGCTATAGAAGCTTTGGAAAAAGATTGACAAGCAAAAATCGTTTTATTTAGCACAGAAAATATAAATCTAGAACAAGCTCAAGATTTCTTAAGACAAAATTGAGTAAGTAATTTAGTAAAATTATCTGAAACAATGATTATTGATGAATTACCTGTACTTTGAACCTGAAAAATAGATTATAAAATTTTGAAAAAGATGATTAAGTAATTTGGAATTTTTTGTTATTTAAATTTATTTAATTTTAACTTTTTCTTAAAAAAGTAAAAAATCTATTGCAAAATTTAAAAAAATATTAATAATATATGTGTATATGTTTTATTTTTTTATTTAAATTAATTTTAATAAATTATGAAAAAAATATTAATTACCAGTTTTGTATTTTTGTTTTTAATTTTGTGATTTGTAGTTAATGCAAATCAATCATTAAAACCGTGATCACAAGATAGAGGATTTGTAGATTGATGGTATTGTTCTACAAAAATAGATGAGAATGTAAATGAAAATAATTCTCCATTTGTCCAAAATAGAGATTATAGATGTAGTTTTGGTGCAGGTCCAGAAACATGAAGATGTTTATTTACAGTAGAAGAGTGTTATGATTGTTCTGCTAGAGCAACTCATAAAGATGATTGATCGGATTATGAAACTAAATGAACTTTGACAGTATTTCAAAGTTGTGTTCATAATAATAGTTTGATAAATGAAGCTTGACATTATTGAACAAGACCAGCATATCATGGTATGTCAGATTTAAATTATGATCCTTCAGATTTAGGATGTAGTTATGGAACTAATCCACCAGAAACAATAAAAGTAGTATCATGAGCTAGTCATTGTGCTGCAACTAATTTAAATAAATATAATGATAATTTATGATATGATGATCCTAACCCTGATAATTGGAATTGGGACTGTTGAAATTCAAATGATTCAAGCACATTTACATGGACTGGTTTTTGAGATTTATGAACTAGTTCATATGAATCTACTGATGTTTGTTGAGGTTTAGAAGAATATCTTGGTAAAACGATTATATGACAACGGGGTTTACCAACTTGATTTGTTTGTCTAGAAGAAAAAATAGTTGATGAAAATGAAAAAAATAATGATTATATAAATCTATGAGATTGAAAATATCTAGATAAAAGTTCTGATTATATATGATGATGATATTGTGAAGAGACAAATCTTAAGTCTTTTGATGATAACAATGGTGATGGAATTTGAGGAGATGATCATTATTGTACATGAAATTGGGTATATTGGTGAATAGTTAATTCTTCTGATTGTCCAGATTGAACATATAAAGATCTTATTTCAGAAAACACAAAATGAGAACTCGTTTGATTTGTTTGTAAAAAGTGAACAAATTCTAATCCACCAGCGAAATGTTGATGAGAAGATGGGAAAACTTATGCTTTTGATGATACAAGTTGGGGTACAAATGATTTTTGTGAAGAATGAGATGTAGATCCAACTAATCCTAGTTTCCCTGGTGAAGGAGAGACTAGAAATTGGACTTGTAATACTTCTTCTTGAGATCAAGCAAATTGTAGTGCTAGTAGAGAAACTGAAAATGTTGATCCAATTTGTAATATATATGACAATCATCCTAAGAAATCTTGACATTATCTTGTTAATTTACAAGATGCTGGGAATCAATGGTGTATAGAAGAATGATATGATTATTGAAGTGTTTTAATGTGACATGATTCTTGACAACTGACTGATGAAATGATAAATAATAGTGGTTGAGCTTGGAGATGGAGAACTAATACTAATTCTTGGGATTGACCTAGTTCTGTTAGTGTAACTTCTTGAGATATAATTAAAAAAGTTGAATGTTGTAACTCAGTAACTAATCCACCAGCGAAATGTTGATGAGAAGATGGGAAAACTTATGCTTTTGATGATACAAGTTGGGGTACAAATGATTTTTGTGAAGAATGAGATGTAGATCCAACTAATCCTAGTTTCCCTGGTGAAGGAGAGACTAGAAATTGGACTTGTAATACTTCTTCTTGAGATCAAGCAAATTGTAGTGCTAGTAGAGAAACTGAAAATGTTCAATGTTGTGAAGCAGGTTGATTTGCACCTTGTACAGTATGTGAATAAATCTTTTTTATAAAATATTATTTTAATAAATAAATGAATAGAATACTATATATTTGATGATTTATTTGATGAGCTTGAATTGTAATAGTATTGTTTATATATATATTATCTTGAAATAATTGAAATTTAAATTGAAACATAAATAATTGAAATGAAATTAATTATGTTGATGATCAAGATATAGACAATACATCTTTACAAGATGATTGTGTAAATAATGATTATTATGAAATAAACTGAATTAGTATGCAACCTATATTAAAAAATTGAGATAAAGTTTTGATAGCAGAATGATATTATCAATGTGGAGGTGATATAAAAAGAAATGATATTGTGATTTATGATGCTGCATCAACAGAATCTATTATAATCAAGCAAGTTAAAGTAATGCCTAATGATAAAGTAGAATTTATAGAAAATGAGCAATGAGAAATAAATATTATTGTAAATGATCAAGTATTAAAAAATGAAGAAAATAATTCTTATATAATAAATGAAAATCAAGAAAGAATGATGAGTTTGTACATTAATAATTGAAAATTACAATCAAATTCTTATTTCATATTTGGACAACAACAAAGATGAGGTAGTTTTGATTCTAGATCTCTGGGTGCAGTAAGTTTATCAGGTATGAAATGAAAACTTATACAAAAAAATGAATAAAATTAATTTTATTCTAAAAAAAAAGATATACAGTAATTTACTGTATATCTTTTTTTTAAATATTATTTTATAACTATTTTTCCAAAAAATTTTTAATTTCTGGAAGTATATCAGATATTTTATATTTAAGACAATATCAATCTACACAATTATCTTGTGCTAATTTTTCCAAAAGATTTAATATTAAGTATATTTTTACTTTTGTTAATCAAAATTCCAAAAAAAAGTTATTAATAATTCTATCAACAAGAATTTTACCTGATAAAATTGTAGAATTAATATCTCTATCTATACAATAACCTTTTTGGAAAGCTATAGCAAAAAGATTTTTATTATCTGAAGGATAAACTAAATACCAATTAAGAAATTTTTCCAAATCTTTTTCTTTAACTGCATTTTCCAATGATTTAATATATTTATTCATAGAATATTTAATAGTTTGTAAGAATAAGTCTTTTTTATCTATAAAATAATAATATAAACTTGGTTTTTGAATATTTAGAGAATTAGCAATATTATCAAGTTTTACATCAGTATATCTTTTTGCAAAAAAATGTTCTTCTGCAACTTTAAATATTTTTTCTTTTTCCATGATTTTATTAAATAAATATAAAATTATATTTTAATTTTGGATAAAGCTCATTTTATAGTATTAACTATATCTGAATCAATAACAAATTTACTATTATCTTTCAAAGAATTTTGTGCAACTCTTAATTGTTCTTTCAATATAGCATTATCTTTAAAATAAGCAATTGCTGCACTTGCTTCATATTCTATTTCTTTTGCCCTAGCTTGTGCAATTCTTTCTATAGCTTCAGCTTGTCATTGAGCTTCCAAAATTTGTTTTTCTTTATATCATTGTGCCTCTATAATATAAGATTGTTTTTTTCATTCAGCAGTAAGTACATATGCTCTTTTTTCTTGTTCTGCAATTTTTTGTTTACTCATGGCATCTACTAAATCTTTTGGTGGATCAATTTTTTGTATTTCAACTTTATTTATTCTAATTCACCATTTATCTGTTTCTTTTGCAAGATTTGTTTGAACATAAGTATTTATTTTTTGTCTATCTCATAAAATATCATCTAATGTCATAGTACCAATAATTCATCTTAATGTTGTAACTCATAAGCTACTTACTGCCAAAATTGGATCTTGAATTTCATAAGTAGAACTTTTTGCATCATAAATTTGTGTAAATATAACTGAATCAACTAAAACGGCTGCATTATCAGATGTAATCATATTTTGAGCTGGAGTATTTATAACTCTTTCTCTCATATCTACTTTTTTTACAGATTCTATAAATGGAATGATAATATGCCAACCTGCTTGCAAAGTAGAATGATATTTGGAAAGTCTTTCTTTAACTCATTTTTCAAAAGGAGATACTTTTACAAGTGTAAAAAATATAATTATAAATCAAAGAAATATTAATAATAAGGATACAACAAACAGTCAATTCATATCTTTTAATTAAGATTATAAATAATTAATTTAATTATAAACAAAAATACAATTAATTCAATAAGAATTAATTTAAGAAAAGTTAAATTTATAAAAAAACAAAAAATTGATAGCAAAAATAAAATAATTACATATAAAGAATAAAATATTTTCATATTTTAATTTTCAATAAATTTATTTCAAAGATATATTTCCATATGAGCATCTAACTCATTTGATTGTAGTACCTCATCAATATCAATAAAAATTCTCAATAAAGAAATTGTAGATTTATAAGAATTTAAATCATCTACATAAACTATATTTTTTTCATAATATTCATCAGAATTTCAAGTATCTATTACATCAAATCAGTATTGTTTCAATTCAATAGCCATATTATTTGCTATAGAAATTAATCTTCAATGTTTAGATCTAATAGTTTTTGGATCTACTGCATTAACAACTTTAATACTAGGTTTTTCAAGTAAATATTCTTGATTATTTAAGAAAAAAAATGCAAAATCCTGAATATTTTTATAGTTGGAAAAATCAGATACATTAGCTCATTGTTGTAAAAGAACTGAAGCTCAACCAAACAAACTTCTCTGAGGATAATATAAAAAACATCAAATATCAGTTGTTTCAAAATAACTTTTATCACAATCTGCTGTAAGTCAAGCACTATTGTATATATCTAATTCTTTAACATAAGAAATAAGAGATATTATTTGTCTAAAACTTATATTAGTTTCCAACATAGAATTAAACTCTCAATAAAGTTTTTGCAAATTAGGAATATTTACCAAATTATTTACAGATACTATTTGAGAAATAATTGATTTAATAAGTAATTGTTGTCTTATAGATCTAGAAAAATCGGATGTAGTTTGTCTACTTCTAGCATATTTTAATGCAGTTTCTCAATCAAATTTTTGAATTCATTCTTCAACAATAAAAGTTTGATATCATCAATTAGCAGTAGGATATTTATGATCTACAATTTTTTCTGGTACATCAACTTCTACTCATCATAATGAATCTACTAATTTAATAAATCAATCAAAATCTATCAAAGCATAATAATCTATATTAATTCAAGTAATTTCATTAATAGTAGATATTAATGCATTTAATCATTCTGATACTTCTCAAGTTCTGTTATATATAGTTGGTAATAATCAATTTATTTTTCAATTATAAGATACATCAGGATTACTAATATATAAATCTCTTGGAATAGATAAAAAACTTACAGATCATAAATCTACATCATAAGATGCAACTATAATACTATCTGCTAAATATCAATGATCATATCATAATATCAATGCATTAATTTGTCAAAACTCATCTACATTCAAATCTTCTCATACCGTAGATTCAGTAATAGACATTATCATATTTGATAAACCTGACATAAAATTTTGTCAAAAAGAGATAGCATAATTTGCAAAATAAAAAATCAGAAACAAAGAAAAAGATATAAATGAAAGTTTTATAAAAAACATAAAACTAATAAAAGAATCTTTAGTCTTGGAAAAAATATAAATTAAATTTCAATATGTTCATAACCTTTTTTTCTTAAAAGCCACTTTAATTAATTTATTATAAATTTAAAATATGTAGTAATTGAAAAATAGATAGATTAATTAATTTTAGAATTAATTCAAAATATTATTTTCAAAAAATTACTAAAACTAAAAACCTATCTATATATAAAACTAAATTATTATATAATAATTATTTATACATTTTTTAAAAATCAATTGTTGGTTCCATAGGCATTCATCATCCAGGTATTCATCACATAAAACCTCACATAATTTCTTCAATTGTTTGAAACTCTTCAGGTTCTTGAACATCAATAGAATCAGTTCATTCAATTAAATCATTAAATTTAATAGAAAAATTACCTTTTTCTCAAAGAACACTAAATTTAAAATCTAAATCAAAATTAGATTCTATACTTTCATCTCAAAAAGAATATTCTGTTTTCAAATTTCAATTAAAAGAATCTTCTCAAGATCAATCATCATAAACAAAATTTATATCACTTTTATTTCACTCAGATGTATAACTTATTGAAATACTTTCATCAGGAAGAGATGCATTTAAAAACTTAAGTTCTCATGAATCATTTCATAAATATCATTCAATATCAATTTCATCAATTTTGAATGTATCAAATTCTAATTTGTATCAATCTCATACATTAAGAGTTCATTTAAAATCAATATCATTGATAATATCATTTAATGATGAAGTAGCATCTGATATATCATTTTCTGTTAAAACAAAAACTTCAAGCGATAATATTTTAGTAGATAATTCTTGTATATTTTCAGAATCAAGTTCTACAGAAAAAGATGAGTTTCAAAGTTCTTCTACACTTTTTAATATAGGATATTCTTTTATCAAAGATTTAATATCACCAAACATATCATATACATCAGAAATATTTATTGATTCAACATCTCACAAAGTCTCACCACCAGCAATTTGAATCCATTGTCATTTAAATGGAGATATCATATTATCTATCATCATACCTAATTGAGAATCATCAGAATTTATTTCCATATTATCCAAAGATAAATATGCAGTTTCTCATAAGGTTATCATATTTAAATCAATTAAAGCATCTATATTAGATTCTGTTAATCAATCATTATAATCTCAATTAATTGCCAAAGACAATTCCATTGATGATTCAGAATCCATAACATCTCATGAATTTTCTATATCCATAGAATAAGATAATTCAGCATCTCAAACATACATTTGATTATTTGAAGTTAAGTTTATAGATCCTTTTTCTTTAAGATAATCAAGAGATGATAATATTGAAATTGATTTATCTATATTATAGAATATATCATCAACTATTGTATTATAAGCTTCTTCAAAACTTACATCATCAGCAAAAGATACTTCTGGTTTATCGCTAGATCCTCAAGTATCGAAACAAGCA
>NZ_JAEDAM010000049.1 GCF_018420025.1 Candidatus Vampirococcus lugosii
TAAAAAATATGAGTGAAGAAATTAAATTCCAAGATTTAACTATTGAAGCAAATGTTACTGAATCTACAACAAAAATATTAGAAGATGTTTATAGTATATATAAAGAAAATTATTCTGATGTTTGAGATAAAGAGCTTTGGGGATATCTTATAGAAGATATGTTGGAGGCATATTTGGAAAGTTCTGACGAATATAGTGATATGGATGATTCTGATGATACTGATGATTTGGAAGATGATGAATAGATTGTTTATATTATAATTTTTTTTATGTGAAGAGCTATTATTAAGACTGAAAATCAAATTAAGGTTATAAGAGATAGTGGTAAATATTTAAATGAACTTTTGTATTTAATATATCAAAATTGTAAACCTTGAGTTTCTCTTTTGGAACTTGAGGATTTGGCACAGTCTTTTATTGAGAAAAATAATTTAAAAGGTGCATTTAAATGATATATGTGATTTCCTGCAAATTTATGTTTGTCTGTAAATGATTGTGTTGTGCATTGAATTCCAAATAATTATATCTTAAAAGATTGAGATTTATTGAAAGTAGATTCTTGAGTTATTTACAAAAAATGATTTTCTGATTCTGCTTTTTCTATAATTATAGGTTGAGATGATAAAGATGTAGCATGAGCTGAATTAATTAAAATAACAAAAAAAGCATTGGATGTTTCTATAAATTTTTTGTTATCTGATTCTTATAGTTTTGATTATTCAAAATCTGTTCAAGATATAGTTGAAAATGCATGATTTTGTGTTATTAGGGATTTAACTGGTCATTGAGTTTGAACTAAAGTTCATGAAGCACCTCATATTTTTAATTGGACACATCCTGATACTAAAAAAATTAAAATTAAAAAAAATATGGTTTTGGCTTTGGAACCGATAACTAGTTTTAACTCCAAACATGTAATAAATAAAAAATGAAATTCTTGGAATTTGTATACAAGTAAATGAGATAAATGAGCTCAATGGGAGTATATGATATTGGTTAAAGATGATAATATTGAAGTTTTATCATGATTACAATTAGTTTAATAATTTGTTTTATTATTTGACCTTTTTTTTTTATTTATAAAAAATAAATCCTTGATCTATTCAAGGATTTTTTGAAATATATAAAAATATTTACTACAAATTTATAATCTTGTTTTCTTGATCTATTCAAAATTAAAATCACTTTTTTACAAAAAAAATTACATTTTCTCTTGAAATTTTATTTTTTTTTTGTATTATAATAGCACCTTCAAGATTGAGGTGCTTTAAATTGTTATTTAAAGTTTTAATTTTATATATTTAATATAATAAAAATATGAGTAAATTATATCCTATAGAAGATAATGTTGTTGTAAAAGCTTGTAAGGAGGAAACTAAAACAAAATCTTGAATTGTTCTTCCAGAGTCCAATAAAGAAAAACCATGAAAGTGAGAAGTTGTTGCTGTTGGTGAAGGTAAAATATTAGATGATTGATCTAGATCAAAAATGGATGTTAATGTTTGAGATATTGTATATTTTACTAAATATAGTCCTGATGAAATTGAAGTTGAAAGTGAATGAGAAAAAGTAAAATATTTAGTTCTAAAACATTCTAGTATTTTGGCAAAAGATAAAAAATAATAATTTAAAATTTATTAAAAAAGTTATATTATGGAAGGAAAAAATATGTCCGTAGAACAATTTTTGGGTTATAGTTTTGGTTATATAAAATGAATTATTAATAATGAAAAAATGTCAGATAATGAAAAATTAAATGAAATAAAAAAATACATAGATGATAATTCAAAAAAAATATTATGAGAAAATCTAAAATAATTTAAATATTTATATCTATAAATTAAAAAATAATGTCAAAAATAATAAAATATCATGATGAATGAAGAAAACAAGTATATAATGGTATACAAAAAGTTGCACAAGCAGTTATGGTAACAATGTGACCAAAAGGTAAAAATGTTATTTTGGAAAAATCATATTGAGCTCCAACAGTTACTAATGATTGAGTTACTGTAGCAAAAGAAATTGAATTAGAAGATAAATTTGAAAATATTTGAGCTGAATTTGTAAAAGAAGCAGCTAATAAAACTAATGATGCAGCTGGTGATGGTACTACAAGTACTGTTGTTTTGTTGGATGGAATAGTTAAAGAATGATTGAGATATATAGATTCTTGAGTAAATCCTTTTGCACTTGGTAGAGGTTTACAAAAAGCAAGTGAAAAATCTATACAAGAATTGAAAGAACAATCCAAACCTATTGATACTAAAGAACAAATTAAACAAGTAGCAACAATATCGGCTCAAGATGAACAAGTTGGTGAATTAATAGCTGAAGTTATGGAAGAAGTTGGTAATGATTGAGTTGTTACAGTAGAAGAATGAAAATCAATCGGTCTAGAAAAGGAAGTAGTAAAAGGTATGCAATTTGATCAAGGTTATTTAAGTCCATATTTTATTACTGATTCTTCTAGGATGGAAGCTATATCTGAAAAATCATCAATTATAATTACTGATAAAAAAATATCTTCTATTAAAGAAATCTTGCCTTTGTTGGAACAAATTACTAATTCTGGTAAAAAAGATATAGTTTTGATAGCTGAAGATATAGAATGAGAAGCTTTGGCAACATTAGTATTAAATAAAATAAGATGAATTTTGAATGTATTAGCTATTAAAGCTCCATGATTTGGTGATAGAAAAAAAGAAATGCTTAAAGATATAGCAACTATTACTTGATGACAAGTAATAAGTGAAGAAATATGAATGAATATAGAAAATGTTGGTATGGAAGTAGTTGGTAGTGCTGATAAAATTGTTTCAAATAAAGATAATACTGTAATAATTGGTGGTAAATGACAAGAAGAAAATATTAATTCAAGAGTTCAAGAAATAAGAGTACAAATAGAAAATACTAATTCTGATTATGATAAAGAAAAATTACAAGAAAGATTGGCTAGATTAGTATGATGAGTTGCAGTAATTAGAGTATGAGCAGCTACAGAAACAGAAATGAAAAATAAGAAATTTAAAATAGAAGATGCTATGAATGCAACTAGAGCAGCAGTTCAAGAATGAATTGTGGCTGGTTGAGGTACAGCACTTTTGAATATTTCAAAATCTTTAGAAAACTTTAATTTGGAAGATAAAGATGAACAAGTTGGTGTAGAAATTATAAAAAAAGCTATTCAATATCCAGCTATACAAATAGTAAATAATGCATGATATAAAGCGGATTTAGTTATAGAAAAAGTTAAAGAATGAAATGATATTAATTATGGTTTCAATTCAAAAACTTGAGAATATGTTGATATGTTGGATGCATGAGTAATTGATCCAGTAAAAGTAGTAAGAGAATCTTTACAAAATGCTACTAGTGCGGCTAGTTTACTTTTGACTACTGATGCAGTAATTGCAGACTCACCAAGTAAAGATGATAATAAATTATCTGATGATATGTGAGGAATGGGTTGAATGTGAGGAATGTGAGGAATGTGAATGCCTGGTATGATGTAAATCATATTTGTTGTTAAATAAAAAATCTACATTATTTAGTGTAGATTTTTTTAAATTAATAAAAAATAGATTTTTAAGAAAAATTATAATAATATTTTATATTATAAAAAAAATATTTTCTCTTGAAAATGAATTATATAACATTATATATAATATATATTTTTATATATAAAATTTAGTGTAATGGCTAGTAGAACTAATAAAATGTGAATATTGAAACAAAAAAAACAAGCTGAAAAACAAAAAAAACTTATTTGAGAAAGTTCAAAAAATAATTTGGAATGACAAAAAAGAGAATATACAAATCCTAAAGGAAATTCTTATTTGTGGTTTTTTCGTGTATGAAAACTGATATGTGATATTACTTCTTGAAGGGAAGATCCAGATTGATATAGAGCAGTAAGACAGCCAAATTCTTGAGAAGTTAGTTTTATTTATAAATGATTTGATTCATGGTGATATAGAAAATATGTAAAAAAAAATAGAAAAATTAATAGATAAATATTTTTTTATGATATATTTTCTGTAATTTATATAAGGGGATAGTGTAATTGGGAACACAGAGGTCTTCGGCACCTCAGTTGTCGGTTCAAGTCCGGCTCTCCTTGTTTTTTTAAAACTTCTATTTGTAGATTAACATTTTTAATAAATTCTTGATTATATACAGTATTTGTTAGAATATAAAAATATTTTTTGTGATACATAAATTTAATATAATTTTTTTGGATTAAAATAAATATTATATTGAAAATTATAATCTAATATGTATAAAGTATTCAATTTTTTAAAAATATATAATTTAGATTCAATGAATAGTAAAACATATGTAAAAAATAATTTAAAAAAATATTTTATTTATTTTGTATTGAGTTCCTTTTTTTTGCTAATTTGATTTTCATTGTATTTGTCGTATTCAAATAAATTATTGGAATCGTTTTTATTTGCAAAAGAATTTGATCCTTGATTTATTAGTAATACTGTATTTGATTATCCAAATAATTTGATGAGAGCTTGAAACTTATATAAAAATAGATTGGAAAGTGTATATATTACGAGTGATAAAAAATTATCTGATAAAGTTTCAAATTATATTTGAAATATAGAAACATTACAATGAAATTTTGAAAAAGCTAGAGATTCTTTCCAAATTAAAAATTGGGAATATTATTTCAATACTGCTAATACATATTTATTTGAATGATATAGAACTTATTTGGACTGAGATTTATTTGAATCTTTTGAATTATTGTCAGAATCAATTAAAGCTTATAATAAATCGGCAAAAGTTCTTTGAGATCCAGAAGATGAATATGCTTGAGATATTATTAATAATAGGGTAATTGCTTACAGTATTAGACTTTTGATATCTGCTCAAATATGTGCTGATATATTTTCTGATATTATTGATAATTTTGAGAAATTAATAGATAATATAGTGGATTTAATAGATAAAATCTATAATCAAATGGTTCAAATGCAATCTTGGCAAAAAGAACTTGAGGATGAATTTTTGGTTGATTGTTTGGATTCGTTGATTGAGTCAAATAAAGAATCTTATTTAAATCTTGTAAAAATAAATGAATCTGTTATTGAATATAAATATTCAGCTCTTGATATGCTTGAAGATTATATTCAACAAGATCCTTATAGTTGTGCTATTGAATCTGATAATATAAAAAATAAATTTTTGTCAGCTTACAATTCTATGAATACTGCCTTGCAAGGATTTTATATGTCCTATAATGTATTGGATATGATAATAAAAGAAAAGGATGAAAAAACACTTAGATATTTGTGTGAAAATGCTGATAAATTTTCTGAAAATATTGATGATGCAAATGAAGAAATGAAAGATTGAATGCAATGATTGGATGAATTATTTAATCCTGATAAATGATATAGACAAGATCCAAATAGACAACATCAAGATCCAAATTTTGATGAAGATTGAGAAGATTTATTCAATGAACAAGATGAAGAAAGGCCTAGAGCAACTGATAAAGATCCAAACTATGATATTCTTGAAGATTGAATGCAAGAAAAAATGAAAAAAGAAATGAGAGAACAATCTTGAGATCGGATACAAGAAATGTATGAAAAAAGATCTAGACCTAAATATACACCCAAAGATTATATACATGAATTATTTAATGATTTTTATGGTAAACCAGAGGATTTTGGGGATAATTGGTAAAATTTATTAATAAATTAATTTATAAATGGTAGCTTTAGAAATTTTTGGAATATCTATTTATTGGTATTGAATTTTTTATCTTTTATCTTTTGTTTTATCTTATTTATTCCTTTATTCTTTAGCAAGGTCAAACTTGCTTGATAATTATTGAAAAGTAAAAAATCTTTTAAAAAATAATTTGGATGATATTGCTTTTTACATTATTTTATGAGTTTTGCTTGGATGAAGATTAGGTTATGTAATATTTTATAATCAGAGTATTATTTTCAATAATATATGGGAAATATTTTTTATATGGCAAGGTTGAATGGCTTTTGTAGGTGGAGTAATATGAGTTTTTTTATCTATGTTATATATTAAATCAAAATATAAATTATCATATAAAGATTTTTATTTTCTTATAGATTTGATAGTTATTGTGGTGCCATTGTGAATATTTTTTGGAAGAATTGGAAATTTTTTAAATCAAGAATTATTTGGGAAAACTATAGATGAGATTTGAAGTTCTATTTTGTATCAAAATCAAGAATTATTGGAAGCAATAAACTTAATTTATATATATGAAACAGTAGATCAAGAAAAAAGACTTAATACTAATTTTTTGGAAAGTTTTTGAGAATGATTATTATTATTTTTGATATTCATAGTTATATTTTGGAAAAAACTAATATCTTGAAAATATAAAGTATGATTAATATCATGATTATTTTTGTTATTATATTGAATAATTAGATTTATTATAGAATTTGGTAGAGATACTACACAGGTAAATTATATTTTGTGATTTACAAGTAGTCAATATTTTATGATAATCTTTATTATTTTATGATTTATGATATTATTTGGATTTGATAAAATGGAGAAAAAATTTTAATTTATTTTAATTTATGAGATTATGACGAGGGAATGTAGAATTATACATTCTTTTTTTGTTTAACAGTTTTTTAGTACAAAAAATAGATAAAAAAACTTGACTTTTTGGATTAAATTGTTTACAATTATATTAGACTGTATTATTGAATACAGTAAATTACTTTTATTTATATACTAATACAAAAATAAAATGAAAAACATTAAGTCAAATAGATTGAAACTAACTGTTCGTCATCAACCCCCTCTGTTGCCAAAGATGGTGATTGAGT
>NZ_JAEDAM010000050.1 GCF_018420025.1 Candidatus Vampirococcus lugosii
GAGTGACATAAGTTTTTCAATTATATTTGCGAGTACTTTTTTTAATAAACATATTATAATTATTACCACTTAAAATAATAAAAGATAAAAAATAATATATTTCATTATAATGAAAAAAAGTACAATTTCAAGAGAAAATACAATAATAATCGCCACTACAAAACTAGCTATTTTTTGTTTACAAAGATGGGTTTAAACTTTCTAGTACAATTAAATCTATATTAGATTGAAAATAAAATAAAAATCTATATAATATATATATATATTTTATATAATTAAATATTAATTAAATTAAATGGCAAGAACTAATAAAAAATGAATTGCTGCAAAGAAAGCACAGCTTGCAAAACAAGCTGGTAGATTGAAATGACAAAAAAGATTTAATTATCCCAAAAGAAATTTATCAATAGAATTAGCAAAAGAATTATCTGTTGTATGAGCAAAAATGAATCCAGCAGGTAGAGAATACAATTGGTTTTTGAGAGGTAGGAAAATATGTTGGGAAACATGACTTAGAGTTGATCCAGATGGTTATAGATTAGTAAGATTACCAAGTGGTTGATTAGAATTTGTTGAAGTACCAGTTTCTGGTTGGGTAAGAAAAAAACTTAGAAAAAGATAAATTTTTAATTTTATAATTAATTTTAAATAATGTTTAGAACTCATAAATCTTGAGAAATAGATGAAGGTTTTGTTGGACAAAAAATAACTCTTGCAGGTTGGGTAAATTCTGCTAGAGATCATTGATGAGTTATTTTTATTGATATTAGAGATAGATTTTGAATAACTCAAGTAAAAGCTGATCCTGATACAGTTTCAAATGAAGTTTTGCAAGTTGCTCATTCATTAAAAGATGAATTTGTGATACAAGTTATTTGATTAGTTAGTAAAAGACCAGATTGAACATATAATCCAAATATTACTACTTGAAAAATAGAGTTAATACCAGATGAAATAAAAATTTTATCTAAATCGGATGTATTGCCTTTTCAAGTTTCTGAACAGAGTAATGTTGGTGAAGAAATTAGAATGAAATATCGTTATTTGGATTTGAGAAGAGAAAATATGAAAGATAATATTATTACAAGACATAATATGACAAAAAAAATATTTGATTATCTTGTAGATAATGATTTTTTGTATATAGAAACTCCTTCTTTGATAAAAAATACTCCTGAATGAGCTAGAGAATATATTGTTCCTAGTAGAAATAATCCTGGTGAAGCTTATGTTTTGCCTCAATCTCCACAACAACTAAAACAAATGTTGATGTTAAGTTGATTTGATAGATATTTTCAGATAGCTAGATGTTTTCGTGATGAAGACTTGAGATGAGATAGACAACCAGAATTTACTCAAATAGATATAGAATTAAGTTTTGCTGAACAAAATGATATTATAGATATAATATCTAATCTTTTTGGAGAATTAACAAAAGAATTATTTGATAATAAATTAATAAATGATGAAATTCCTATAATATCTTGGGAAGATGTTATGAACAGATATTGAATTGATAAACCAGAATTGAGAACTAAAGAAATGCAAATAATAGATATATCAGATATAGCATCTAAATCAGATCTTAAAGTTTTTGGTGATGTTGTAAATAAATGATGAGTAATAAAATCTATGGTGGTAGATTCTATTTTTACTAGAAGTCAAATAGATAAATATACTTCTTTACTACAAGAAAAATGAGCTAAATGATTGGCATATATTATTTGGGATGAAGAATGACCAAAATCACCTATTTTGAAATTTTTTTCTGATGATTTACAAAAAGAATTATTTGAAAAATTATGATTATCAAAATGAAAAACAGCTTTTTTTCAAGCAACAGATTGGCTTTTAGCAAATGAATATTTATGATATTTAAGAACAATACTTATTAGAGACTTAGAACTTACTAAATGAAAAGAAAATGAACTTAATTTTGCTTGGATAGTTGATTTTCCTATGTTTGAAATTGATGAAGAAACTTGAAAATTTGCAAGTATGCATCATCCTTTTACTAAACCAAAAGAAGAATTTGTACCTTTCCTTAAAGAAATATGACAAAAATTGAAATTATGAAATAAATTAACTGAAGAAGAAAAAAAGCAAGTCTTGAATGTAAAAGCTGATGCTTATGATTTAACACTTAATGGTTATGAAATAGCAGGTGGTAGTGTGAGAATATATGATCAAGAATTACAAGAGACAATATTTTATATATTGTGAATGAATGAAACAGAAATTGAAGAAAGATTTGGACATATGACTCAAGCATTTAAATATTGAGTTCCTCCTCATGCAGGTATAGCTATATGATTTGATAGAGTAGTTATGATTTATCAAAATATGCCAAATATAAGAGAAGTAATACCTTTTCCAAAAACTCAAAAATGAGAAGATTTATTGCTAAATTCTCCTTCTCAAATTGATGATAAATTATTAAAAGAATTATGATTACAAGTTAAAAGAAAAAATAAATAATAATTAAATTTGGGGATAAAATAAAGTATAATTGATTTATCTTTTTATAATTTTCATAAAAAATATGATTAAATGAGTTTCTTTATTTGCAAATGTATGAATAGCAGAGTTTTATTTAAAAGAACTTTGAATTGATATTGTTGTTGCAAATGAATTATTACAAAAAAGATGTGATTTATATACTTATTTTTATCCTAATTCAAAAATAATTTGTTGAGATATAACAAAAGATGAAATATATTATAAAATTTTGGAAAATGCTTTAATACAAAAATGTAATTTTGTTATAGCAACACCACCTTGTCAATGAATGAGTGTTGCATGAAAAATGAACGAAGATGATCCAAGAAATAGTTTTAAATATGCCAAAATTTAATATAAAAATTGATTTTAAAGTTTATGAAACTAAACACTTGAATAGAAAAATTAATTAAGATAAATTTTGATAGTTTTGCAAATTTACTTGTTTTAGAAAATATATGGATTAAAAAATTTAAATTACTTAAAATTGCAATAGAAAAAGGAAATAAAACATGGAAAAAAATTATTGAAAATAAAATAAAATTAGAAAAATTAGAAGAAGAAATGAATATAAATATTGATAATTTTAAAGATAAAATTGAAAAAATAAAAGTAAAAACTCCAGAAGTTAAAATGTCTTGGGAAAAAATAGAAAGTGAAATAAAGAAAATTTAATTTTTTTAGTTATTATTTATTTTATTTATTGCTATATAATATATATTTTATAAATTAAATTAATTATACAAATGAATTTTTTTTCTGAATCTAATATACAAGAATTACAAGAAATGTTTTGGAAAAATTTTGAAAAATCTTTATTAGATTTGAAAAATAATGAACATATATATATATGACTTAGTTGATGAACTTCATTAAATTATTTTTATGAAAAAATATTAAAAAATTTTAAAAATATTGAATTTGAAATAAGAAAAAAAATAATTTTTGTTTTTGTAGATGAAAGAATAGTTTCTTTAAATCATAAAGATAGTAATTATAAACAAATAAAAGATTTTTTTTTATGAAAATTAATTGATCAAAATCTAATTAATCAAGATCAAATTATTTCAATAAATTATGATATAGAAAATATAGCTGATGATTATTTTTCAAAAGTTCCTTATATAGATATATCTTTAATATGAGTTTGAGAAGATGGACATATTGCTTCACTTTTTCCAAAACATATTTTGTTGCAAAGTAAAGAAAAAAAATATTTATCAATAAATGATTCACCAAAAAAACCTTCTCACAGAATTACTATTTCTCCTGAAATGATAAAAGATATTAAATATTGATTTATATTTTTTATGTGAGATGCTAAACAAAAAGCTTTAAATAATTTCTTTGATAATAATCTAATTTATAAAGATTGTCCTGCCAAATTAATAAATAATACTAAAAATGTATTTTTATTTACAGATTTGAAATTATAATATTTTAATTATATAAATTGATAATTTAATATGCTATTTGATATGGTAGAAGAGTATGATAAACAAAAAATGGATTTTCTTATAAATCTACGGGAAAAGTCTATAGAAAAATTAGTTACTGTTCAAGATAGCAAAAAAATTATTTCTTTTTTAAATAGGGCTTGAATAATTTGAATAGATGAAAAAAAACAAATAGTTTATATATGAGTTCCAAACGAATTTGTATTATCTCAAGCAAAAAAATTTTTTAAAAAACATTTTGATAATGTTATCAATGAAATATATAATAATAGTTATAAAGTTGATTTTATTGTATACTGAAAATTTCAAACTTGAAAACATAAACTGCAAAAAGATATAAAAAAAATATTAAATATAAAAAAAAATTGAATCAGATTTTCCCAAAACTATAGATAATAATACAAAAGAAGTTTTAAAAAATAATTTTGGTATATTATTTGATCCTAGATATAGATTTGATAATTTTATAGTAGGATGAAGTAATCAACTTGCATATTCTGCATCTTTTTCTATTGCTGAAAATCCTGGTAAAGTATATAATCCATTTTTTATATATTGAAATGTATGACTTGGTAAAACACATTTATTACAATCAATTTGAAATTATACTATATCAAATTTTAAAGATAAAGTAGTTGTATATTTGCCTACTAGTAAATTAATTGATGAAATAGTTGAAAATATTAGAAAAAATACTATTAATAATTTAACAAAAAAATTGGATGAAGTAGATGTTTTAATATTAGATGATATTCAATTTTTGGCAGGAAAAGATAAAACTCAAGAAATCTTTCATAATATATTTAATGATTTTTATTCCAAAAAAAAGCAAATAGTTTTATCTTCTGATCGTCCTCCAAAAGAACTTGATTTGTTGGAAGCAAGACTTAGAAGTAGATTTTGAATTTGATTAGTAACTGATATAAAAAAACCAGACTTTGAAACAAGAATGGCTATAATTAACTCAAAATTGAGAGAAAAATCTGAATATTTGGAATATGAATATATAGAAATAATTGCTAAATATGTAAAAGATAATGTAAGAGAAATTGAATGAGCTGTAAATATAATGTTAACTAGGAAAAATTTATTGTGACAAGATTTGACAGAAAAAGATATATATGATTGACTAGAAATATTGTGATACAATGTATGAAAAGAAAGTTTACAAGATGCAAAAATTAAGGATGCTGATACTATGAATAATAAAAGTTATAAATCATTTGCTAAAATATTGGAATATATAGCTAATTATTATAGTATATCTATCTCTGATATAAAATGAAATTCAAGAAAAAAAGAGGTTAGTGTAGCTAGACAAATGCTTATGTATATAGCAAAAAAACATTATTGATGGACTTTGGAAAAAATTTGAACTTATTTTGGAGGTAAAAATCATGCCACTGTAATATATGCAATTAAAAATTTTGAAAAATTATTGAAAAGTAATACTACAATATACAATGATTATCATATAATAATACAAGATCTTGTATAAAAAAACCTACCGTAAATATCGGTAGGTTAAAAAATTGTATGAATATAATTTATTTATAAGTTTTTACTTTTGAGTTGTAAGAAAGTTCCAAATAAAATTGGAACATAGGATCATTGAATTGCTGTATCAAAATGTTTAAACTTATCCAAAAATAAATCATAGTATAAATTGTCCTCATATTTATTACCAAAAGTTGTATAACTATAAAGATTTAATACATAAAATCAAGTTTAAAATGAAAAATTTAATTTTTGATCAGGAAAAATTAGAAGAATTTAGAAAAAAAAATAAATTACAACCATTTAGAATTAAACAAATTTATCAAGAAATATTTAAAAATTCAAATATTGATTTTTGAAATTGTACAAGTTTATCAAAAGAATTAAGAGAAAGTTTAGATAAAAATTTTGAAATATTATCAATTAAAATTAAAGAAATAATTGAATGATATGAATCTACAAAATTTTTATTTGAAACAAAAAATTCAAAAACTTTTGAATCTGTATTAATGTATCATTGGCATACAAAAAATAATTGAGATAAAAAAATAAATAGAATTACTTTATGTGTTTCTTCTCAAGTAGGTTGTGCAGTAGCTTGTATTTTTTGTGTTACAGGTAAACTTGGTTTTTTGGCAAATTTGCTTTGGGAGGAAATAATATGACAATTACTTTTCGCAAATAATTATATAAAAAATAAATTTTGAAAAAAAGATGATTGAACTTATCATAAAGTAAGAAATATTGTTTTTATGTGAATGTGAGAACCTTTATTAAATTATAATAATGTAAAAAAATCAATTGAAATAATGCTTGGTCAATGATATTGATTTAGTTTATCCAAAAGACATATTACAATTTCTACATCTTGAATTATACCTTGAATACAAAAAATGATAGATGATAATATTGAATCTATGCTTGCTATATCTTTGCATGCACCAAATCAAGAACTTAGAGAAAAATTAGTGCCTATATGAAAAAAATATAAATTAAATGAATTAATTTATATTCTTGATAATTATTATAAAAAAACAAAAAATAGAATTTTTTATGAATATATAATGATAAAAGATATGAATGACCTTTCTAAAAATGCTATAGAACTTTCAAAATTATTGAAACATCAAAATTGTCATATAAATTTGATACCATATAATGAAAATCCAGCAATGCCAAATTTACAGGAAACTGAAACAAGTAGTATATACAAATTTAAAGAAATACTTGAAAATAATTGATTGACAGTTACCGTGAGAACTAATATGTGAAGGGAAGAAAAATCAGCTTGTGGACAATTATGATGGGAAAATATAGCTAAATGATAAATTTATTTTTTATTTATCTAATTTTTTCTTCTTTTTTATTTTATATTTTTTCATTATTCTTTCTGATTCGTTATTTTTAATATTTTCTTTTTCATTTTTTTTATTTTTTGTTTTATTAGTTGTTTTTTCATTAACTTTAGTAAAAGTAATATTTCACGATTTATTTTTAATATTATCAATTTTATTTTTAATATCATCAGTTTTCTGTTGAGTTTTTTCTTTTACAGAATCAAATTTTTCTTTTGAATTATTTTTAGTATCATCAATTTTATTTTTAATATCATCAGTTTTTTGTTGAGTTTTTTCTTTTACAGAATTAAATTTTTCTTTTATATTATTTGTAGTATCAAAAAACTTTTCTTGAATATAAGTAAATTTTTCTTTTATAGATTCAAATTTTTCTTCTGCATTATTAGAATTAGTTTTATTAGAATCATCTAAATTAGAATTAGTTTTATTAGAATCATCTAAATTAGAATTAGATTTATTAGAATCATCTAAATTAGAATTAGTTTTATTAGAATCATCTAAAT
>NZ_JAEDAM010000010.1 GCF_018420025.1 Candidatus Vampirococcus lugosii
GATCTTAAATATTAAAGCTGTAATTGCAGTTAATATTATAAGAATAGGTGTAAAAGTTAATAAATGATACATAAAAGAATTTTATATCAATAGATGCAACAAAATCTCCAATTGATATAAAAAATTATATAAATACTCTTATATAAAAAATTATTATAATATTTTTAAGATTTGTTTTTAAGTATAAATAATATAATTTTTCTAATCTTCTGCAGTAAAAAGATAAAAAAAGTTTGAAAAGTTAATTAAGAACTAATAAAAACAATAAATCAAAAAGGTGGAATTATTGGAAATTTATGAAAAAATATGTATAAAGGAAGCATTAAACTTAAGTTTAAATGCTTTATAGTATGTATGAGAAAAAATAGATATGTAAAAATTAAGTGAAAAACAGTATGGATAGAGAACTCAATTAGTTATTTGAGAAGCTTGAAAAAGGAGGTAGAGATAAGTCTGAAAGGAGGCAAGAAAATGAGAGGAAAACTTTACTATTGAATGGTAAAGATATTTGACTCAAACACTAAGAGAAAATATTATTTGGTGGTGATAAAAAATAATAAATGACAAAGAATGTTTCTTACAAACAAAAAAGTATGAAATGCAAAAGAAGCTATGGAAGTAATAAAAGTATATAGTTATAGATGGTTAATAGAAGAAACATATAAATATTTAAAACAAGAATATAATTTAGAGAAAATACATTTAAGAAGTGAAGTTGAAAGACTAAATAATTATTATAATATATTACTATCATCAATATGATTAGCTATGGTATGATTGGAAATAGTATGAGCTCAGGTTAAAGAAATGATATTAGAATTAAGGAAAGAAGATTGTATGTGATATAAACTAAAAAATATAATGTATGCCTGGTTAGAAGTAGTTGAATATATATTACATAATTGAAAATTTTTCCGAAATAGAAATCAAAGAAATTACCTACAGAATCAACAAAATTCACTCTTTTCTTTAATTTAGGTGCAGAAGATTAGAACAATTTTAAATTGATTTTTAAGTTTATTTGGATTTTTTTTTTAAATTCTAATTCTTTTATTTTTTGTCATATAATATATATTTTTTTATAAAAAATGATTATAACTTTACAAGTCCTGATTAAATTCTAGGTTACACAAGACTTTTTAAAAAAAATTAATTTATTTGATTTTTTTATACATATTAAATATAATTTTATTTGATTTTTTTACTAATAATTCTTATAATTAAAATTGATTAATATTTATTTTGTATTTTTAAGAAAAATTTTGATGTTTAAACATATGGAAAAAAATAATAATGAAATTAAAAAAAGAATATTTGTATTTTTATTTTTAATTATATATTTGTCATCTTTTTTGTTAAATAATTTTATATTTTTTTTGTGGTGAAATGTTTCTGCTTATACTCCCAAAGATACTAATAATAATTTAGTTGCTGTTTTGGTCGATTCAGATATTTATAATTGATGAGTGTGAAACGATATTAAACGGTATGCTCAAAATTATATTCAATGATCTATTTCGGATAGTAAAGCTATAATAATTCCTGTTAATATTGATAATTTTACTGCTCCTGATATTGTAAAAATATTGCAAAATTTGTATTTTGAATGACAAAAAGATGCACCTTCATCTTTGATATGAACAATTTTAATATGAGATATACCTTTACCTGTAGTTAATAATAATAAATTTATTTATCCTAATATTTTCCCTTATGTGAATTTTGAAAAAAATAAATATGTATATGATAATAATACTTGATTTTTTTGTAAATAATTGAAATAAAAGTTCTACTCCTGATATTTGGCATTGATTAATAAGATTTGATTCAAATAGTGAATATTCAGATTTCTTTAATAAATTAAAAAATTATTCATCTGATCCAGAATCTTATGTAGATAAGAAATTTTGGTTTGAAGATTTTGTAATGTTGCAAGATTATTTTAATGATCATAATCTTTCATATTATCTTAATAATTTTATTTTTATGGAAGATTTGATATATAACAGATATACAAATTTATTATTAGAGGTCTTACAATGAGGTTATATAAATAATCTTACTAAAAAAATAAATGATTTTGATTCTTGAATTGATGATTTGAGACAGAGAGCAAATCAAAATATGGAATGAAAATGAGAAACTTTTAAAAATTTATCTGATGAATATTTTGATCAAGCTGAACATATATCTTCTTTTTTTGAAGAGGAAGAAGTAGCAAATGCAACAAAAGATTCATGATGAGTACCTACTTTGATGGTAAGAGAAAATGTAGAATCATTATTTAAGTCTTATAATGAAGTTTTTGGTCAAACATATTTTTCACAAATGAGAGATAATGTTTTAGCATCTTGAAGATGGGATACTGAAGATTTATGAAGTCATGTAGATAAAATATTTGTTCAAGATCAAACTTCTCAAGAATTCTTATATAGTATTAATGAATCATTGGAATCTGCTGTTGATGAACAAGTGGCAGAAGAAGAATATTATATGACTATTCCTGTCCCTAGTTTTTATATAGAAGATGAATTTGAAGAAGATAAAAAAGAATTTGAAAATTTTTATTTTGGTAAAGCACTTACTGAAATAATTTCTGCTCAAGATTTTTCAATATTTAATTGAAAATTTGGTAATTATTCTATTGAAGATTTAGATTCTTATTCTTTACAAGATCGTGAAGAATACGAACATACTCAATCTATTGGTTCTACAACTTGAATTTTGGATGCTCAAGTTATAGCAAGTAGATGATATAATTTGTCTATTGCACAAGAAGAATATGACCTTTATGAAAATACAAAAAGATGATGAGAAAATGAACAAGAACGGGCAGAAAGACGATGGTGATGAGCATCTCCTCTAAATCTTGATTATGATCAATTTCCTGATTATATTCTAAAATCTTTTGATAGATATAATACTTGGAATCCATATTGGAATAGAAATATATGATGAACTATATATGATGTAGCTTGATCTATACAAATTGATGAAGAAGAGGAAGAAGCTTATTCATACTTATGATATCCTAAATATTCTACAAATGTAAGAGTTAAAGAAGATGATGAAGAAATAGAATATATAAAAAAATGAAATACTAAAGTAAATAAAATAAAAGAATATTCTGAATTAGATTTTTTTAATGTTTATACAAAAAAACCTCAAGATTTTAATACAGAACATTTTCCTTTGCCTAATATGATTCCTCCTAAAGAAATGATAATCGGTCTTCATAATGCTGAACAAGAATTTTTTGATTTTGAAAAATGATGAACAGAAATTGATTATATTGATCCTAGTACCGTAGTATGATCTTGAACTTATAGTGAATGATATTCAATTTGAACTTTTGAATGATTAAAAGATGCACATTGATGAAGTTCTAATTGTGTTGATAATTCTTCTTGTCCTTATGTTTGAGATCATAGAGCTGATGAATTTAATGATTGATTTAATGATTGATACAATAAATGATTTGATTATATGAATTGATATTTGGATTGAGTTTCAGATTGAGAATCTGATATTTGATGAACAAAATATGATTCAAAAAATATTCCTGATTGAGCTTCTTCTGATTATGTTCTATGATATGAAGAATGATATGAAGATTGATATCATGATTGACTTTTGAAAAAATTTAATTCTGAATGGGATGATGTAAAAAATGAACATGATTGAGTGTTTGATCCATTTATGTTTGGTATGTCAGATGAATTTGATATTAATGTTTTGGGTTTGCCAGATCCTGATATGATGGATATTTATAATTATTTTTATGATACTATAGAAACTAGAGTTTATAATAAATCTGTAACTAAAGAAAATCTTTTGTTAAAAACTCTTACTACAGTAAATAGAGCAATTGATAGTTTTAGAAATATGACATTTAAATGAGTTTGATGAGATGTAGTAGAATTTTTCTATCCAAATGTTTTTGAAACAGAATTATATAATGATTTATGAGATACTTTGGAACTTAAAGATTATGATTCTATAAAACCTGCTGTTGAATGATATTTAAAATGAAAAGTAGATGAGTATAATGATATATTAAATGAAAATTGGGATAATAGATTATTTGAATATTCTTCAAATATGATGGCTTATGATTTGCTTCATCAATATGATCCTATGGCTATGCCACTTTATCATGATTATGAATGAATGTGAACAACTCCACAAGCATGTCATTTTTTTGATGATGATTATGAATATGTAATTTGGCAAATTTCTGAATATGATGAATCTTATATAAGAAATGATATGTTAGATCTATTAGCATGAGATGTTAATTATTTTAATACTTACCCTAATAGAAGTTGAGATTGAACGACTCATCCTGATGATATTGATGAGCGACCTATAGAAGATGTTGTTGAATATATACTTGATAATTTTAGTTTTAAAATTGATTATTTAAAATATCATTATGCATCTACTTATCCATGAAGAGTTGCTTGACAACTATCAAGTGATTTAAATTATTATAATCAATCTGGTTGTTATACAGAACATAAATATGAATTATTTGAAGAAGATCATTTTATAGATACATTATGAGATGAAAATATACAAAGAATAGTTGATAATTTATATTATATTAATATGTGATGGTCAACTAGAACTAAACAAGATAATGTACTTGATAATTTTGATCAAATAAAAAAAGATTTTAATATTGATGAAAAAATAGAATATATATTAGATATGCATTTGGAAAATGATGCAAATGATGATATTGTCTCAAATCCTAATTATTGACAAAATGGTTATGAAGTATGATTTATATCTTCAAATTGAGCTGATAGTGTTTATTTATGAGCAGATGATGAATGATATTGAACTTCATTACCAGATGATCTTAAAGATTTACAAAATGCTATTTCTTCATGAAAATCTTGATCTTCAGGTGAAGATTGATTTGATGATTTTAATATAGAAAGTAATTTATCTACTATGCTTTGATATTCAGAACTTGAAGAACAGTGTTGAGTTCCACCTGGTTGAGCAGTAGATCTTTGGGAATGGCCATCTGCTTTTACATGTTGGTTAAATGAAACATTATCCAAACCTGTTTCAATAGAGTTTTCAAATTCTTGTACTATGGGACCTAGTTTTGAAGATTTATGAGAAACTTATGATACTGATTTTTATTCTTCATCTTGATCTGATTGAGATTTTAGTAGTGATGAAGATGATTGAGATGATAAAAGTTTTGCTGATAATAGTATTTATTGAAATTCTTGATGAAAACTTTCAAATATAGAAATTGAAACTCCAACTGATACTTTAATTAAATGATGACAATTACCTATACAATTAAATGCTTTTGATGAAGATACTAGACCAATGTGAATGACAGTTCCAACTTATACTTTGTCAATTCAAGATGATGAATGAAATGTGCTATGAAATTTTTTGGCTTGATGAAATTCTTTTGAAAAAATAAATGTAAGTAATTTTAATTCTTATTATTTATTTGATAGTTCAGATATTCCTGATAATTTAGATTCTGTAAATATAGTTTTGGAAATTGATCCTTTTTATGAAAATTTTGATTATCCTCAAAAGATTGAAAAAACTATAAGTCTTCAATGAGTTTCTTGACCTAGTTTGGAAGATATAGAATATACTTTACCTAACTCTTTAGATGAAATTTATAATCAAAATGATTCTTGAAAACCTATTCCTATAGAATCAAAACTTATTCCATATTCAATAAATATATGATCTAGTATTTCTTCTCCAGTTACTGTTTATTCAAAAGATAAAACACTTTTGGCTTGAGAAATAAAATCTAATTGAGAATTTGAATTTAAAGAAAATTTTGTTATGGAAAATTGACAATTAGATTTTTATCTTCATCCAAGTTTTAAAGCTTGAGAAGATATTTTGATAGTAGATATTCCTTGAATTTGAGAATTAAATGCTAATATTTTGATAAATCCAGCTTCTATATATTCTTTGAATTTAAGTGTTGAAAATCCTTCTGTAGATGCATGAGATATTAATATTTGAAAAGTTGTATGAAAAGACTATTGGTGAAATGATGTAAAAAATTGAGGTAATATATTAGTTGAAGTAAGTTGAAATGCTACAATTCAATGAAATAAATCTACTACCGTTAATTCATGACAAAATTTTCAAATTAATACTGATAAACCTGGTGGTAAAGTTTATCTTACTGCCAAAATAGATTGAAAAGATTTGGAAACTTATATTCCTGATTATATATCTTTTTTGGTTAAAGATACTACTTGGTGGGAAGAATGAAAAGATATTAATGTTATGTATTTAAGTCTTTTTGGTTGAGATTGGGGAAATCAATGGGGATATTTTTCTGATAATAATAAATTTATGCAAAAAATGTTTTCTAGTTCTTCAAAAATGTTGGCTTCTACAACTATGCTTGTTGATCCTGAAAATATTAAGAAATTTAAATATATAGTATATCCAGATCTTAGTATAAATAATGTTTGAAATTATAAAAATAATATTTCTATAGATAATTGAAATATTTATGCTAATTTATATCATAGAAATTGAAATATTTGAAAAATAAAATTATTATCTAATTCTGCTAATATACAAGTTTCAAGTGATTGATTTACTACATTTAGTTCAGATTGAATTTATTATGTTCCTGATAGTTTAGATTATAGAATTAATTTAAATGAATTTAATGATTGAACTCTTTTTATAAATAATGAAGAAGTTTTAAATTTACAAAATTGATTTATTCATAATGATTTGTCAATTTCTCTATCTGATAATTTTGAAAAATGAAAATCTTATTGGGAAGTTAAATACAAAAATATAAATGTTTGAAAATTATTTTTTCATAAAAATTCTAATACTTATTCTTATTCTGATATAGAAAATTATGAATGACAATTAATTACCGATATGTTTGTTTCTTGAAGTACTAATAGAAAATGATGAGTTTGAGTTTATGATCCAGATTCTAAGTTTTCTGAAACTAAATCTTATGATAGTATTGAACATTCAGATGATGAAAATAAAGATATTGGTACTAGAAATAATTTTGCTAATATTACAAGTTTTGCTAATTGAAATAATGTATGAGATGCAAGTAAACATTTTGCTTCTGAATTTGTAATTAATTTTGGTGATCCAGTATTATCAAGAATTGATAAAAATGATATTATTGATAATACAAATTACGATTCTTGAATTTGAAAAAAAGTTTTTTCTGAAAGTAATGAAAGTATATTTAAAGTGTCAGATATAAATTATGATAGAAGTTGAAGAAAATGATTGGCAATTGCATATAGAAATTGAACAGTTAGATTATTAAAAAATTATGGTTGAGATGAACCTTTTGTTGATATGTGAGATCTTATAGTTCTTAGTGATTGAATAAAAGATTTTTATGTATGAGATACTAATTGAAATTGATATGATGATATTATTGCCGTTACTAATAAAGATAGAATAAGAGTATTTGAAAATAATGATTGAATTATTCAAGCAAATTGAACTCCTGTTTGTTTAGATGTTCCTGGTTGACCAGAAGATTTTAGTATGGTAAATCAAATGTTTATTGAAGATATGAATTGAGATTGAACTGCTGATATTGTTACAGTTGATAAAAATTGAGATATTAAAGCTTTTTATGATGGTTATCTTTCTGATTGAAAACTTTCTTGTCAAGATTGATGGCAAGATAATTTGGAACAAGAATTAATTGAAAGTTATGGTTTAAAAATTACTGATGAAAAATTTTATGATGATAGTTTGATGCATTGGAATACATTGGTAAATGAAAATGTTATGGAAATTGATTTGGATGATGATTTATGTAAAAGGGATATTAATGCATTACAAAAATATATGAATCTAATTGATTCAGATAGTTATTGAACTAGAAATCAAATACAAAATATGATTAATTCTGAAAAAGATCTTACTAGTAATTTGAGTTATTATGATTTTGGTGTTTTTGATAATTTTAGGAAACAATTTGATATTCAAAATCAAATGTCTAAACTTTATATGATTGCTCAAGATGAATGAGAAACAGAATTTTTGAGAAATATTGAATATTGTCTTCCAATATCAAATAGCTTTAATCATACTATTTGTGAAAAAAGTGAATCTGAATTAGAATCTTTATTTGAACAATATATTGATGATTGACAGTTTAATTTGGCATTAGAAGTAGCTTTTTGTGAATATGATGAAGATATTTGTGATGAAAATAAATCTTTTGAAGAATTGATGCAAGATTTTGATGAATATGTAGAAAATGAAGAAAATGAAGATGCTATTGAAGTTGTATCTTGTACTTATGATGAAGATTTTTGTGATGAATATACTGATGAAGAAATTGAAGAAAATATGAAAAATCTTGCAAGTCAAGATGATGAAAGACTTTATTCAAAATTTTTGGCATGTAAAACTTATTTTGACCACTATGATATATCTGGTATGTTTGGTGATAATTTTTTGGATGAAATAAAATATGAAATGTTGTCAAATGAATTTTTACCGATGTATTATAATCAATGGGATGATGATTTTGTGTATTATATTAAATCAAAAAGAGCTTGATTAGATGATGTAGATGAAATTGAATTTTATAAAAATTTTGAAGCTGAAAATGAAGATATACAAGCTTGAGATGAAATAACTGTAAATATAAATATAGTAAATAAATCAAATAAAACAATTAAAGCCACATATTTGGAAAATTTGATGTGACCTTGGTCTATACTTAGACAAGAAGATGATAGTATATATTGATTTGATTTATGAGCTTTAAATGATGATGTTGTTATAAAACGGAATAATATACAACCATATCAATTTCAAATTGATAATATAAGTTTAAATCCTTGAGAAACTAAAACTTTTTCATTTCCAGTTATTTATCAATGATTTGATTCTTTAAATGTAGAATTAGATACTATATGAAGTAATTGATGAAATTGATGATGATGAAATTGATGATGATGAAATTGATGATGATGAAATTGATGATGATGAAATTGATGATGATGAAATTGATGATGATGAAATTGATGATGATGAAATTGATGATGATGAAATTGATGATGATGAAATTGATGATGATGAAATTGAGGAAATTCAAATCCTAGTCTTAAAGTTTATTCAGATGATCAGTGTATGCAATGATATGATTTACATACTAATTCATGATGATGATTTTCTTCTGAATTTGTAAATACTGGTCAAGAATACGAAGATTGGTTAACTGAACAAGAAGAGCTTGCACAAGAAGTTTATGATGAAATGGAAGAAAAAATGCAAGAAATTAAAGATTCTGGTGATCTTGATAATTTTGATTATATAGAGTCAATGAACTCTCGGTCAACTAAAAATGTTTTAAATTCTGATAATCAAATTAATATTGATATTTTTGAATGAAGTTTATCCGATAAGTGGAGTGATTATGAAACTATAGTTGATGGTTTATGTGGTTGATATGATTTTTCAGATTCTAGTTGTGGTTTAAATATTCCTATAAATAGGGCATTTTTTGCACCTTGATTTTATCAATCTTTTGTTTGTGTGCCATTGCTTGATAGATGACTACCAGTTTTTTGGCGGCCAGGTACAGCACGGAAGAGTTGAACTCCAGTTCCAGTTCCTAATGGAGCACAAAGTTTAGATGATCCTATACCAACTTGATGAGTTTATCCGTCTGCTGTTAGATTTTATGTTTCACCAACTTTGACAGGTAGTTTATGATTTGCTATTTGTGTATGATCATATACAGCTTGAATGACTATTCCGCCTCCTATGTGAGTTGTTTCTTGAAATTGTGTTGTTACAGCAATTAGTTTACCTTTATCTTGTGATAATGATGAATGAAATTGATGATGACAAGATCCAGATTGAAATCCATCAGATGCAGTTGTTGCAGATTGGCAATTTGATATGTACAAAAATGGTCAATGTAATGAAGATTTTTGACATTGAGATAGAAAAACATCACCAGCAAGTATATGATCTACAAAAAACAATATTCCATGAGATTTATCATGAGAATATCTTTGATGACTTATTAATTTTGAGACAAAACCTAATAATGTTAATTTATCAAGTATGGCGGATAATATTGGTTTGGACACTACTGAAATTAAATGAAAATGATGATTTACTTTAAAAATAGAATGATGATCCGTTAGAGGAATTATTCAATGTATTATTGAAAAATGGATAGATAAACAAATAAGATATATTATAAATAATCTTACACAGATGACTATCTATATTTATTTACCTGATCTTAGTCAAGTAAGTGAATGATTTGAAAAAGTTAATATTGAAAATTTTACAAATATTATTAGTGATGTTAATAATAGAATTGATTGATTATTAAATTCTATGTCTAATCCAGAATCTCCTATTGATTATTTACCATCTCAAGAAGTATATAGAAATTTATCTCAAACTGCTAGCAATCCTTTTGATGCTATATCTACTTTATTTAATGATATACCACTTATTAATTTTGAAACAAGGAATATTTCTATACAAGTTCCTATGATATCATCTGAAGAAATTGAAAGATATCTTACTTATCTTAATTGACGGTTGGATAGAAATAAATGAATAGTAGAAGAATGGACTAATATAACTGATAATGTTTCTATATGAGTCGATGCTAATGAACTTATAAATTCAGTAGAGAAAAATATAAAAACTTTACAAGAATATAAAGATTTCCCAGCAAAATTATATGATTATATTCATATAATAGATAGATATCTTGCAGAATTAAGTTGTATAATAGAGACTTTTATAAATTGAATTGTTAATCGGCTTGAACAAAATGCAGCAAGATTTGAATCTTGGGTAGATTTTATTATTTTAATGATTGCTGTGATAGAAACTTGGCAAGTTTTGATTGATTTTTCTGTAAATTGGAGACAAAAATGTGCAGAATGTAGAGTAGATACTTATGACTTTTATTCTTGTGCATTAGGTTTGTTATGTATAGATTTACCAATATTGCCTATACCTCCATTTAGACTTCCAGACATTATAATTGATTTATCTCATATTGATTTATCTGTAGATGTTTTATTACCAAGATTTAGATTTGAACCTATATCTGTTCCTTTACCAGAAATTCCAGATATTCCAAGACCTCCATCTGCTAATTTAGATGTAATTTTACCTAGTATACCAGAATTACCAGAACTTCCTGAATTACCAGAAATACCTTCTTTTTTACCTACTATAGAAATAGAATTACCTTTATTGCCTCCAGCTCCTAAAATTCCTGAAATTCTTCCTCAGATTGAAGTTATTGTTGATATTGCAGAATTTATATGAGAATTGTTATGTATTATTAAAGCATGAATTGGTATGGTTGCTGAATGGAATGTTAAAACTAGAATTGAGCAACTTACACAGAGAACAACTAGGGTTGATCCTTTTGATTCTTTAAAAACTACATTTCCAGATCCTCCATTGAAAGGTTTTGATATAAGAATTGATAGTTTTGTTCAATTACAATTTGAATTTGAAGAAATATATAATTTTGCAAAAGATTTAGCTGATCAAATAAATGAGCAAACTAATAAGCTTTGAGAATCTGTTCAAAAAAATAAAATTGAATTTGAATGATTTGAATGACTTGATGATTATGATAAAACTATTGATTTGAATTCTTATAATATAAATAAACCTGATATAAGAGAACAAGATAATTTATTTGCATTTGATGAAAGCTCATATGATTGAAGTATTCCTTATAAAAAAGCTTTTTCTTCGTTGAGAAGTTGACTTATGTATTTTTATGAACAATGATATAACCTTGAAGCAACTCAAAAATCTAAAGATATAATTGATATGCTTGATACTGATACTTGAGTTAAACCAAATTATAAATGATTTGATAAATTACAAAGTTCTTTTGATGAAGTGATTGAAAATGAATATGATTATTATGAAGATATTCTTTCACAAGTTTCTGATTGGGATTCATTTATTCAATCTTTAGATTCAAATCTTTTGATAAATAATTCTTATGAAAAAAATTATTCATTATGAGTAAATTTGTTTGATTGAAATCAAGATATAGTTGATAAAATATCTTCTCAAAAAAATCCTAAAGCTGAATATTTGGATATGAATATGCAAATAGTAGATGGTATGCAAAATGCTTTGGCAAATAATACTCCAGAAAGTTTAAATATGGACTCCAAAACATATAAAAAAACTAATATGTATCTATCATCACTTAGTGAAAATATAAAACAAGTGAGACCACATTTTGAAGATGATATTCCTTTATCAAATTGAAATTCTGCTCCACAAAATAATGAATCAAATTCTAGATTAAATCTATGAGATTCATGAGTGGAAAGTGTAGATCCTAGTCAATATATGAAATGATTTTTTGTTCAATGAAATGATTGAAAATATCATAATGTTGTAAAATGGAAAGAAAAAGGTGATGAAATATTTAAAAATTGAAATTATAAATTTGTTGATATAAATGCTGATTGATGAAAAGATATTATTTTATGGGATGATAGTAATGTTTATATTAAATATTATGATCAAGAAGATTTTCATAATGAATGAAATCCTAATTATAATACTGATCTTTATGAAACATTTTCAAATTTTAATACAGTTGATATTCTTAAAGCAAGAACTAATGACGATTGATATCGTGAAATAAACTGAAAACTTTATAAAATTTGGTCAGATGAATATTGAATAAATAATTTTAAGAGAAGTTGACAGACATTACATAATGTTAGTTTTGAATGGGATTCATATGATAATGCAGATTGATATCTATTAAAATTTACTCAAAGAGTAGATTTGTTCCATGAAAAATATGACTTTTCTTCTGATAGTTTTGAAGAAAAATATGTTCTTTTGCATCCTGATTCAGATTTGAATGAACTTAATATAAATGATAAATGAAATTTAAATTGAAATATTAATGAAATTATTGAAAATAATGAAATAGTTATGAATAGAACTTTTAAATCAGATTCAAAAAAATTGAGTATTACTTTGGATAATAATGCAGTTGATGATAGATGGAATTATATAAAGATTATACCTTTAAATTTGGATTGAAATCAATTAAGTAAATCTTGACCTCGGGTAAATCAAGAAGTTTGATGAGTTCAAATACGGTCAGATATAACTTCTCCTTCATTATCTCCTAATATGTATAAATCTGAAGAATCAATTTCATCATTAGATGATATGCAAGATCAAGAATTAATATCTAATTGAAATTTTATGGTTTGATATATAAATACTAATTATGATTTAGTATTTGATTGGGAAGATGATTGAAATATAAATTCTATGTCTATATCTAGTGAATGAAAATCTTATTCAAGTTCTTGAGCTTGAGATAATTGAATATTTTGAAAAAATGTAATATTTGATGAAGAAAATAATGCTATAATTATATCAGATTTATTTATAGATCAAGAAAAAACTATAAATTATAATATTTGATCTGTAGATTCTGCTTGAAATATTTCAAATAGAAATTTACAAGTTAAAATAAAAGTTCCAAGTATTAAAATTGATTCTGTAGAATCAGATTGAACTGCTATTGAAGTAATGGGTAGTTTATCAAATAGTATTGATGAATGAAAAGTTGGAATACAAGTAAATAGAAATTGAGTATGGCAAGATATTGAATCTAGTCCAGATTGAAATTATTTATTTGATTTGGATGAAAATTGAAAAACATATAATGCTTGAAATTTTGTTCAATCAGAACTTATATGAATGTATCATAATGAAGAAAAAATATGAAATATTGATATAGAAAATGCTAATATTAAAATATTTGATGAGTTTGAAGATGATTATGAAACTTGAATTCATTTTAGAAATTCTGTCCCTACTATTTTTATAAAAAATGATAATTCAGAAATATTTAATATTGTATTACCTATATCCGATTTGATTGATGTAGAAACAACTAGTTGAGATTATGAAATTAATCAATTGTCAGCTCTATATTCATGTGTTTATAGTAAACAAAATAATGATTGTGTTATTTATTATGATATTAATTGAAGAGTTGTATCAAATTCAGATTATTATATTACTTGAGAATATAATTTAAAATCTAATGGACAAATTGAATATTATATATATAATAATGAATGAACTAAAATAGTTAACTTTTTATTAGAATTATGAGATTTTAAATAAAAATATTTTAAATATTAATATAAATTATTTATGAAAAAATATATATTATTTTGATTAGTATTTATTTTTGGAACTAATTTAACTTGGTGAGCTCTTTCTATTCCTTATGATTGTTGAGTTGTAAATCAAGAAAAAGATAGATATATGGAAATGTTTGAATCATTAGATAATGATATTTTATCAGAAGCTGAATTGGAACTTGCTTATGATAATCTTAAAGATTTTTGTTGTTCCAAATCTTATCTTGAAGATGATTGCGATTCTTGAGAGAGTAAAAAGTATCCTGAATCTCCTTATTTATATGATCATATTGTAGATATATGATTTAGAAAACTTGATTGAGAAGAAGAACTTTTGTATGATTGAGTTGAACTTGATGAAAAATGACAAGAACGAAGAGAAGAAATAAGAGAATTGGCAAATAGTGAAGATATTGTCTCTCCACAAGTTATTAATAATACATTTGATCAATATTGGGATGTATGATGAAGTGATTGAATGTATAGAAAATATCAATTACTTTGTAAAGAATCTTGACTTGTTCAAACTAAAGTATTTAGTATTTTTTCAGATGATACATCAGTTTCTGAACTTACTAATGCATGTAATTGAATGTTGCAAGATCGTGTAGATAGAGAACTTACTTATGTTAAGTCTTTGATGAATGTTAGATGAGATCATTTTATGACTACTAATTTGATAAATTACACAGATAAATATTTTGCAAGAAATAGATGAATAAGTTTATTGGAAAAGCTTGTACATTTTGAAGCACTATTATTACAAGTTACAAAAAAAGTTAATGAATGAACTCCTCAATGTTCTGGTTAAATTATTTATTTTGATTATATTTTAGTATATGAAAAAATTTATATTATTATTAATAATACTATATAATATTACTATAAATAATATTTATGCATCTGATGAAGCATGTTTCAATACTCATCCAGAAATTAATGAATATATTGATTCTATGAGAGAAGTTATAAATAGTATTGAATGAAAAGATTTTTCTTCAGAAGAATTGTGATGAGATAGTATATCACAGTTTGGGCAAGGATTTTCAGATGTTAGTAGACAACTTTTAAGATGAACATATATGTCAGCTATTGTTATGAAAAACATAACTTTGGATGCTGTTTGATGACAATCATTTACAAATTTAAAAATGATTTTTAATTCGGGAGTTGCTATTAGAGATTGGAAATTACTTTTGTATTTGGAAAGAGATCTTTCAGATAAAGCACCAAAAATTTGATATGCATGAATTCTTGGAGAAAAAATTAAAAAAGATGAATATGAACAATATCAAGAAATTTTGGAAGAGATATATATTATTGATAAAATATCGTGATGGGACCAGAATATTACTTATTCTGATCTTTTACAATTTATTTGGAAATTTAATACTTTTTATAAAGAAATATATTTGGATGCAGTAGGACATAATAAACCAGATTTTAGCTTGGAAGAAATGGCAAATAAATTATTTAGAACTACAAAACTTAAAGTAGCAGAAATAAATAATGATGAATATCAAGAATTTAAAGAATATTATAGATTAGCAGTAGGATCAGATAATATTTGTGAAGATAATTATTCAGAAAAGTTTTTGGAAAATATACAAAAAATTACTTGAAATTCTGCATTTGATTGATGATCAGCTTTGGATAAATTTTCAGAATCTTGGCTTTTACTTCAAGAAGTATTGAATGATGTTAGAAGTTCTTGAGAATTAAGTAGAGAATATGAAGAAAGAAAAGAAAAATTACTTAAAAGACATTATGGAACAACTTTGGCAAATGATTTAATGTCTTATGAATGAACTTGGTGAGTTGGTATGACTAGAGATACTATTAAAAATGAAGTTTTGGATCCATTAGTTTCTTTTGTAGATAAATTGGAATATGTATCAAAAACTACCGAAGCAACGGATGAAGTTACTAAAGAACAAGTTGAGGAAAGTTTACAAAATAAACAATCTCGTGCAGTTGCAAAAGAAGCTTTTAGTGCTGAAATGACAAATACTTTTGATACAATATTAAGTATGCAACAAGAACAATTTGTTGAATCTACATTACAAGATCCTAGACCAATTACTCATGAAATTCCGTTTTTAAGTAAAAGAGTTTATGAATGAGTAAAAGTTTTATGAGATAGATGAAATGCTGATACTATCATTTATAATCTAGGTAATGCATGTCAATATCAATGTGTAAATCATTGAAATCCTTATTCTGATTGTTGGTATGATAATAAATAAGTTATTTATTTTAAAAATAAAAATAAAAATGATAAATAATTTCTTTAAAAAATTTTATGAAAAATATTTTAGTTATGTATTTTGGTGATTATTATTAGTTTTTGTAGTAATATTTTTTGTATTATTTTTTAATAAAGAAAATATTACAAATGATGAAAAAGTTGTTGCTCAATGAGATGACTCTAATATAAAATCTCATGATTTTGTAAATATTTTAAATAAAAATTTAGCGGATAAACAAATTACTAATAAGAAATGACTTATAGAAAATTACTGTAATACTATATTTAGTGATGAGCTTGAACTTATTGATTGATTTCAAAATATGACTTTTTATTATACTCCTAAAAAATCTATTTTTTTACATGCATTATGTTCTCATTTGGAAGATTTTGATGAATCAAAATTTGATGAAACTTTTTTGAATTATATTAATGATTGATATTTGGATGATATTTTGGACGAACCAGCTTGTGAATATGATGAAGAAAATGATATGAGTTGATGTAGATTTTCTTATTTTTTGCCAAAAATATTTTGAAATATTATAAATGAAGTATCAAATGTAAAATTAGCTAGTATATTAGGTATTTCTGATGAAGATATAGATGATTCAATTGAAGAATTTTCAAATATTTATTTTTGAGAATCTGAAGATATAGGCTGTGATGGTAAATATTATTTATATAATCAAGATATTGATGATTTGGAAACTATGCATTGTCAACATCCAGATACTTATGAATATTTTTCCAAATATTTACAAGAGATATTGGAACTATTAACTTCTTCAAAAATATTAAATCCTTTTGAAATAATTGAAGCAGAAGTTGAAAATGAAGAATGTCAATTAAATTTTGATTCTGATTTAATTGTTTGTTCTTTACTTACTAATGATTATCAACGGGAAAATTTAAAAAATTTATTATTGAATGAATTAATGTTTTATAATTTATTTATTACATATTTTCTTCAAAATTGAGATAATTCTTCTGTTACAGAATTTAAAGTTTGAGCAAATATAAGTGATAATATTAAAGATTTATGAGCAGAAATAAAAGCTCTTGAAAATGAAATCTCAGTTTCTCAAGAATCTATAAATAGAACATGGGATATGTTGCAAAATATTTATTTTACTTTCCCAACTCATATTTGATTTATGGCTTATAGAGAAGATTTAATAAGATTTAGAAATGAATTTGCAAAAGTTTATACTCCTATTCATCAAATGTATTCTAGATTTAGGAATGTTCAAGATACTAGAAGATAAGTTTTTTATTATATAAATTAATAATTATGAAAATAAAAATAAAATTTATTTTATCATTGATATTAATTTCTCCTATGTTTTCCAATTCTTTTTCTTTAAAAGAATATTACGAAGATGAAACAAAAGATTATGATCAAGATTCTTTGCTTGAAGATCATAATGAAAGTTCTTTTTTATGAAATATTTATACAAATTCACATAATTTGGTGAGAGAAACAAAATTAAAATCTGAAAAAGATAGTTTTTCATATGTTGTTGATTATCTTTCTGATATGTATTCTTGTAGTGTATCTGAAGATGATATTTATAATATTTATTCTGTGTCTAATCCTTCTTTTGTTTATATTCAATCTTGAATGGATCCAGATTCTCAAATAAGTACTGATAAAGATGATTTTATAGAATCTTGTAAAAATGTAGTTAGGTGTTTCGGTGACAATAATGTGGATGCTATTGAATGATATACTCAATCCACTAGAAATTTATGTACTAGTAAAGTAAATAGTATAGTTAATTCTTCACAAGATAATATAAGTAAAAATGAATCTATAAAATATGATAATTCTTGATCCGATATGTTTATGAATTGAAGTTTGGAAAATAGTCCTTTTGATTTATTAGTTGATATAAAAAATATATGAGACACTCTTTTTGAAGATAATGAAGAACCAGAAGAAATTAATTTTTATGAAACTGATTCTTGATGAAATTCAGATTGATCATCTTGATGAGATCAAACTTTATTAAATAAAACTTTATTAACTCAAAATTTATGAAATAAAACTTGATTAAATTCTGGTTTATTGACTACTAATTTGTTAAATTCAAATTTATTAGCTTTAAATTCATTAAATTGAGATTGAGAAAATCAAATTCCTAATGATTCTGTTTCAAATGGTTTAATAAATAATTTTGTTTGTAATGAAAATATTGATATAGTTAACCCAGAACAAATTTATGAACAAACTAATAAAGATATAAATCAAAATTTAGAAGATATATCAAATGCACATGATGATCTCGTATCACAACTAACACAAAATGTACCAAGTAATGATATAGATTTTGCATCAGACTGATCAGCTCAAGCTCTTGATAATTTTTTATGAAATCAATTTGAAGAACAATGATATGCAATTACTAATCCTGGTTGATGAAATTGAACTTGAGATTTAACTTGAACATCTCCATCTCCTATTGATGGAATTGATCATAATAGTTTTGTTTCAAAGATAGGTTGAATGTGATTAACTGATTGTATTAATGCATGAGATAAAGATAGTATATTTTGGATAAGAGTTTGTATGGTATATACAGAAACTACTTGAATAGTTGATCAAAAAACTATTATGGCAAGTGAAGAAGCAGTAGATGAAATTAATAATGTTTTATTAAATTTGAAAAGGACCTGATCTATTATGAAACATAAAAAAACTGATGAAATGCGGGAAATTGGTCTACAAGATATAGAATTTAGTAAAATATTTGCTTTTGATTTAGTGTTAAAAACTAAACCAACATTTCCTTGAGATGGAAAATATAAAGAAGAAGCAAGAATAGCAGTTATTGAAGAAAAAAATAAAGAGTTTGAAAAAAAAATATTGAAATTATCAGAAAGTCCTGATCTTAAATCAGAAAAAAATAAATATTTAGTAAGAGCAAATCCAGCAAGGATGGAATGAGAAACTAGAGCTTGATGAGATACTTCAAATAGACAATGAAATATTGATTATTTGTCTTCTTCTCAAGAAGATATGAAATTAGATCATGAAAAAGTATCATCAAATGAAAATGAATCTTCTATGTATGAGTATATGGATATTTTCCATTGATTTATAGAATTTAATCATGATTACTGGGAACAAAAAAATACAACTTTACATTCAATTGAAGATATATCTAGATGATTTAAAGAAAGAGTTGTTAGTTGAGGTTGATAAAATAATTATAGAAAAATTTGTATTATTTAGTATATATGATATACTATATATAAATTTTATTTATTATATGTTTATTATAAAAATGAAAAAAGAAGATAAATTTAAAATAGAAAAATCTTTATTCTTAAAACAAGAAACTAAAGATAAATTGATTAATAATTGGGAAAAATTAGACTCTTTTACAAAATATAAAATATTAAAAAAAGTAAAAGAATCTTCAGATTTGGAACATAAGTTATTTAATGATTTTTTTGAAAAAAATAAAGAGCCAGAAATTTTAATAAAACAGAAATTAAATAAAATAAAACAAAATCAAGTAAGAAAAATAGAAGAAATAAGTAGTTTAAATGCAGATTTAGAAATAGAAGATAAATTAAATAATATTTAATATTTAAATTTAATATAAATATGTGATTTTGATGATTGAGAGAAGAAATTAGAAGTAGCTTTGGTCTTGATGAACAAGAAGAAATTAAAAACAATGAAGAAAAAGAAAATTGACAAGAAAAAAATGAAGAAATTGATTATTTTGACTTGCCAGAAGAGGTAAGAGAAGAACTTGCTAATGATTTTTTTGAAAATGTAAAAGATAAAATACAAGCATCTCAAGATGATATTAAAAAATTTGCAGAAGAGGAAGCATGATTGTTTTGATTATGAGAACAAAAAATAATAAATGAAATGAATCAAGAGATAATGGATTTTGTAGTACAAACTATTTCTTGAGAATGATTTGATTCATATCAACTTAAAAATTCTTTATCTATAGATGATTATTTAAATAATTTAGATCAAGGTATACAAGAATTAATAGAAACTGGTTCCAAAAGTGATTTTGAAATATCAGATAATCTTAAAAATGAAATTAGAAATTATTTATGATGAGATAGTATTGATATTTCAATAAATGAAGCATTAAATTCATGAAATGTGGAATGATTAGATGAATTACAATTTTCTAAATCTAATATAGAAGAGTCTTCTAATTTAATTTTTGAAAATATAAAAGATAAAATACAAGCATCTCAAGATGATATTAAAAAATTTGCAGAAGAAAATGCATGAATGTTTTGAGCATGAAAAGAAAAAATAGCAGATGAAATGAATCAAGAGATAATGGATTTTGTAATGCAAACTATTTCTTGAGAATGATTTGATTCATATCAACTTAAAAATTTTAAAAATATAGATGATTATTTAAATAATTTGGATAAAGGTATACAAGAATTAATAGTATATGGGAATATAAATGATTTTAAAAATTGAGAATCTAAAAAAGAAGATGAAAAATGGGAAGAAGAATATTACTCATGAATTTTTAATCGTAATGAATAAATTTTAATATACATTAAACTCATCTTTGTAGAACAAAATTTCTAAATCCTTGATTTAGACAAGGATTTGCAAGAAAATAAAAATAGATTTGTGTACTACACAAATCTATTTTTATTTTAAATAATTTTTCTTGAAGCTCATTTATTTGTTATACTTTATTTATTCTCAACAAGTAAGTAATATCAAATTATTTATTTAATTTTATT
>NZ_JAEDAM010000051.1 GCF_018420025.1 Candidatus Vampirococcus lugosii
GATTTAGATTTTAAAGAAAAAACAGGAAGAGTAATTGCTGGTAAAGGAGATAAAGATAGGATTATAATATTATCTAAAAATTGGATAGAAAAGTATGAAAAATATCTAAAAAAAAGAAAATTTAATTCAGAATATTTATTTGTAAATAATAAAGGTACAAAATTATCTCCTGATAGTATTCAAAAATTCTTAAAAATATCTGCAAAAAAAGCAAATATTCAAAAAAGTGTAAGTCCACATAAATTAAGACATTCTTTTGCAACTTCTTTATTAGAAGAAGATGTAAGTATTAGATATATACAACAACTTCTAGGTCATGCTAATTTAAATACTACTCAAATATATACTAAAGTAAATACAAATAAATTAAAAAATATTAAAAATCCTTTAGATAGCTTATAAAAACATTTTCAACCTTAATATATATTAGGTGAAAATATATGAGATTTAAAAATTTTTTAGGTAAAAAATCATTTCAAATAAATCCAGATAAAAGAAAAGAATTAGAATCAAGAAAAAAAGAGATTAAAGATATAATAGAAACTACAAATAATAAAATTCAAATGTTAGAAAATAAAATATATAAGATAGATAACTCTAAAGAAATTAAAAAAGATAATAAAGAATTAAAAAAATTAGAAACTAAATTAAAAACACAAACTAAAAAATATGAAAATATAAAAACAAAATTAAAATAATCATAGATACCCCACACTTCCTGTAATAATTTAATTTTTTTAAATAAAATAAGTAAGAAAATAAAAATCAAACTAATTATATATAATAGTTTAATAATTAAAATAGATAAATATATAAATATTTTGACTAACTCATACTATATTAAATACATAATTTATATAATATTTATAGATTTTGGAGGAATAATATGAGTACAAGAATATCAAAATTATTTGGAATGGATATATATCAAACAGATGCAACTTATAGAGGAAAAGTACACGACCTTATAGTTAATTTAGAACAAGGTATTGTAGAGACTGTTACAACTCAACCTTTAAAAGTAAATTCTAAAGTAGAAGCTAAAAAAATAATAACAGATTATAGTATACCTTATAATAAAGTTATTTCTGCTGATGATATATTGTTAATTAATGCAGGTAATGTTCCAGCTAATAATAAAAAAGCACCTGCAGCTAAAAAAGAAGAATTTAAAGATTCTAAAGAAGAACAAATTAGAAAAAAATATATAGGTTATAGAAGTAGATATTCTAGAAGATAGTTTTTTTCTATTTTTTTTTATTTTATATTATATATATATATAATTATATATATAAATATATATACATAATAAAATTTTTATTTTAAAAAAAAGAAGAATACACGAAGTATGGGGGGTCTCTAAGTGAACAAAATAAAATCAGATTATATAAAATATAATTTTATATTTCCAGAGGGTACAAATCATTCTTCTTATATATATCAAAAAGTATTTAGATCTATATATGGATATAGTCAAAATGTTACTAAAAAAAATAATAAAATATATACATATTTAAGAAAAGGGATTATTTCAGAAATACCTTATATAAAACCAGGAAAAAATACTGTTATTTTACCTTTAAATAATAAAGATTTATTATTAGATTATTTTAAAACAGGAATTAATCCAACTCATAATTGGAAAATAAGAGGAGATTGGAAAGTTGATTATAATATAGATACTATTGAAGTTGATTCTGAGAGTATAATTAGAAGTTTAGAATATTATATAAAAAATTATAAAGTAATTAATATATTTAATAAAAATAATTTATTATTAAATGAAATAGAATTTTGTATAAATAATAATAATATAAATAAAGATTATATTGATTATATATATAAAATAATAAATAAAATAACTAGTTTTAATTGGTATAAAGAAGTTTATAATGATTCTGAATATTTAACTAATTTTAATAATAAAGTAATTGAATTTAAGAATAAATTTTATAATAATGAATAATTATTTTTCAATAATTATTACATTCTTTTTCCAAGTTCTTCTTTTACCTGTATTATTTACTTTAATTAAATTAATATCTGTTAATGTTTTTAGATAAGGGTATAGGCTTTTTTCGTTTTTATACTCTATATTGAACTCTAGTTTAATATTTTGCTTTATCTCATCCATATTTATCCATCTATCTGATGGAATGCTTCTAATTATATGGTCTGCTTGGGTGTTTTCTTTAATCTTTAATATATCCCAAATAGTGTTTAATTCATTTTTTAATTCTTGATAATTTACTGTTTTTTCTTGATATTGTAATTGTTGGTTTTGTTGTTGTGTTTGTATTTGATTAGATTCTTGTGCTTGTGATTGATTAGATTGTTGTATATTGTTTTGTTTATTAGTAATTAATTCATTAGAATTATTTTTTTTATTATTATTAATATTTTGAGTATGTATGTTATTTGAATAATTTTCTGTTTGATTGTTTAAATTTTGTTTTTTATCTATATTTTCATTTTGATTAGTTTGATTATTATCTTCTATATCTTTTTTTTTATTAAATAGTGTTTTTAAATTATTTATAATTTTTTTTAATTCCATACATATAGTAATTACCGTAATTATTTTAAAGGGTATAGTAATTACAGTAATTATACTAAGGTATTTTTAGTAATTACAGTAATTATTAGCTTATATTTTATAGTAATTACTTAAATTTTATTGGTAATTACAGTTATTTTTATATAATTTATATATTTTTTATAAATTAAGTTAATAAATATATATTTATACATATCAAAAATATTTTTTATTTAATATTTTATGTATATATATTTGTATATTTGTGTAAAATTAGTCTTTTTTTATGATTTTTTTCTAATTTTTATATTTTTTTTAATAATTTTTAGTTTAAAAAAAGTTTTTATAGTCTTTTTTTATAATTTAAATATCTTTAATACCTTTAATTTTAATTTAAATTATAAATTTTGTTTTATTTTTTATTTAAAGGGTATTTATAGCTTTAAATACGTTTAATTTTAATTAATTTATATGTCCAAGAATTAGATCAAAATTAAAATTTATTTAAAAAATAGTTATTAAATAGCGGGGAGTGGATTTGAACCACTGACCTTCGGGTTATGAGCCCGACGGGCACTCCAGACTGCCCCACCCCGCTATAAAAAATAAAGAATATAGTATATTAAATTAATATATATTTATATAACCAAAACTTATTTAAAGTATTAGTAATTATTCACATATATACCCTTTAGTATCATCATTAATTTTATTTAATATCTCTTCTAATCTATTTATATTTTTCTGAATATTTGTTTTCTTTCTTTTTAATGTAGTTATTTTTTTCTTAGTATCTACCATTTCTAAATTAGAATTACAATTAGGACATTTAAAATTATAACCTGCTGCTTCTTCAAAAGGTAATTCAATACATTTTTTAGGACAATAAAAAAAGTCGTGTATTTGTTTATCTTCAATAGTATATTCTAATTTTTTAAATTTCTTCATTTCTTGAATTAATAATATCTCTATAATTTTTTTATATTTTATTTCCCAATAAAATTCATATAAATTATTATCTTTTCTTCTTTCTTTTTTATAACATGCAATACCTCTATAGTGTAAACTATTTAATGTAGATCTTACTACTGTTATTTTTTCATTTAATTTATCTGATACTTGTTCAGGAGTTAAAGATTGTTTTTCAAACATTTTAACAATATCTGTTGCTAAAGGTCCTGCTATTTGTTTTAAAAATTCTAATGTATTTTTATCTTTTAATAATTCTTGTTTTAATTTCTTCATAATTTATCTCTTTAAAATTGGTATTTATATATATAATTATATATCAAACTTATTTTAAATTAATTACATTCTTATTATCATTATTAGGTATTATTTTAATCTCTGAATTATAATCTTTATTTTCTATAGATTTATTATCTATTAAATATAATATCATAGCAATTGCAGCAACTTCACTATGTGGTTGATTTGTTACACCTATATTATAATTAGCTATCTCATAGTATTTATGTTCTACTTTTGGTCCACCAACAATTAATAAAATATTTTTATTGTTTTTTATTTCTTTTATTTTCTTTGTAATATTTTCTCCATACATAGTTAAATGAATAATTATGTATTTTTCTTTTTTTAATTTTTTCACAAGTTCATATGGTTTTTGTGTATAATTAATTTCAAAAGAACTTCCAAATTTATTATTTATTTCTAAAACATTTTTTTCTATATTTTTATCTTGGATTCCAGAATAAAAAAAACTATTTGCTTTAAATGCTCTAGATACTAATGCACAATGTGTAGTTATTCTTTTATCTCTTAAAGGTCTATGATCTAATTTTAAAATCTTTATGTTCATATTATATTTTAGAAGTAATATGTTTTTATAATTTATTTTAATTGATTATGTAGGTTTTTTTGGTGTCCTTTTAAAAAGTTTTCTTTCATTATAATATATATAAATTTTATATTTTAAACAAATATAACTTTTTTTTATAATGGACCTGTAGCTCAGCCTGGCAGAGCACTGGGCTTTTAACCCAGGTGTCAGGGGTTCAAATCCCCTCGGGTTCATAAATTAAAAGGGCTCGTAGCTCAGTCTGGTTAGAGCACTGGACTCTTAATCCAGGTGTCGGGGGTTCAAATCCCCCCGAGCTCACTTGGATTATATTTAGGTACCGTAGCTCAGTCTGGGAGAGCAATAGGCTGAAGACCTATGTGTCGCGGGTTCAAATCCCGCCGGGACCACTCTAAATTCTATTTTTATTTAAATAATAATTTTGTTTAATAGTAATTACTCTTTTTTTATTAAGTAATTACACAATAATTTACAGTAATTACTATTTTTCAAGTAATTACAGAATATTTTATCAAGTAATTACTATAATTACATTTTAATAGATTAAATATATTTTTAATAAGTTTTGTTACTATAAATATATTTATGCAAGACAATTTAACACCAATGATGAAACAATATGTAGAGACTAAAAAAAAATATCCTGAAGGTATATTATTATTTAGAGCTGGAGATTTTTATGAGATGTTTTACGATGATGCAAAAATAGCATCTGAAATACTAAACATAACTTTAACAAAAAGAGGCTCTGAAAAAATAAATGTTCCTTTAGCTGGAATTCCTTTTCATTCTATAGATCCATACATAGCAAAATTAGTTAAAGCAGGAAAAAAAGTTGTAATTTGTGAACAAACAGAAAATCCAAAAAAAGCAAAAGGTTTAGTTAAAAGAGAAGTTACTAGAGTAATTACTCCTTCAACTTTATTTTCACAAAACTATGAAAATAATTTTCTTTGTTCAATAACATACTTAAATTCATCCTTTGGTTTTTCAATTATAGACATAACTACAGGTGAATTTAAAGCTACAAACTTTACTAATCTTTCAACATTACTTAATGAATTAAATTCAATAAAACCAAAAGAATTATTACTTACAAAAAATATTCTTAAAAATTACAAATTATATGATGAAATAAAAAAAACATTACCAAACACAATTATTAATTATACACAAAATTTAGATTTAAATAACTCTTTAGAAAATCTAAAAAAACATTTTAATTTAAGTTCTTTAGAGGGTTTTGGAATTTCAAAAAATCCAGAAATAATAATCTCTTGTAATAACGCTTTAGTTTATTTAAAAGAAACACAGTTTTCTAAATTAGAATATATTAAAGTAATTACTAGATATTCCTCTAAAAAATATTTAATGCTTGATAGAAAAACTATTAGAAATTTAGAATTAGTTTCAAATCTTCAAGATAATACTATAAAATATTCTTTATTTTATTTAATAAACAATACAAAAACTGCAATGGGTTATAGAAAATTATTTTTTGATATAACTCATCCTTTATTAGAAAGAGAAGAAATTAAACAAAGACTAGATGCTATTGAATATTTAAAAGATAATTTAGTTTATTTTCAATCAATTAATGAAAACCTATCATATATTTCAGATATTGAAAGAATTATAAGCAAAGTTGGTTTTAATAATGCCTCACCAAGAGATTTAGTTTCACTTAGACAATCTTTAGATATTATTCCTGAAATTAAATTTATTTTAAAAAAAACAGATAATAAACTATTACAAGAAATAGATAAAAATTTAGAAGATGTAAAAGATTTAAGAGAATTACTACATAAATCTATTGTAGATCAACCCCCTTTTAGTGTAAGAGAAGGTAAATTTATTAAAGTAGATTATAATAAAGAATTAAATGAATTAATAAACATACATAAAACTATAGATTCCTGGATTACAGAATATGAATATAAATTAAAAAATGAATTAAACATAAAATCTTTAAAATTAAAATTTAATAAAATATTTGGTTATTACATAGAGATTCCTAAAACCTATACATCTAAAGTTCCAGATTATTTTGAAAAAAAACAAACTTTAGTTAATGCAGAAAGATATACAACTAAAGAATTATCTCAAAAAGAAGAAACTTTAATTAATGCTAAAGAAAAAAGATTTGATTTAGAATTTCAAATATTTACAGATATTTGTAAAGATGTTTTAAATTATCAATCAACAATACAAAACATTTCTAAATATTTAGGTTTTTTAGATTTAATAATATCTCATACAAACACATCTATAACAAATAACTATAATAAACCAAATCTAAAAGAAACAAATAGACTTTATTTTAAAGATTTAAGACATCCAATTATAGAAAAACAAACTGAATTTATCCCAAATGATTGTGATTTAGATAATGAGAATAGAACTATGATAATAACAGGCCCAAATATGTCTGGAAAGAGTAGTTATATGAGAAGTGTTTGCCTTTCTATTATTTTAACACATACAGGGTGCTTTATTCCTGTTAATGACTCTGAAATTGGTTATATTGATGGTGTATTTACTAGAGTAGGCGCATCTGATGATATCTTACATGGACAAAGCACTTTTTTAGTTGAGATGTCTTAAATCTTTAAAATAAAGTC
>NZ_JAEDAM010000052.1 GCF_018420025.1 Candidatus Vampirococcus lugosii
TAGGTTCAAATATTCTATTTATAGACATTAACATAATCTCATTTTTATATTTTTTGATTTTGGAGGTAATTCAGAAAGATTAGCTATATTTCTATGTTTTACTTTTTTTGTATCTTTATCTCTAAAAGATACAACAATATTAATAATTGATATAAGTTTTTCAATTATATTTATGAGTACTTTTTTTAATAAACATATTATGATTATTACACTTAAAATAATAAAAGATAAGAAATAATATATTTTATTATAATTAAAAAAGTTATAATTTCAAGAGAAGCCATAATAATAATCGCCACTACAAAACGCATTTTTAAATTCTTTTTCTTTAGTTCTTAACTTGTTTTTGCTATTTTTTATTTACAAAGATGAGATTAATATCAAGAAATAGGTATAAAAATTTATCGTTAGATAATTTATATACCTCAGTAAAAAATAGTTTATCAATTCTATTTTTAATTTCTGTTAAATCTCAGATTATATATCAGTTATATAATAGTGGTTTATCCATAATAGTTTTATATATTAGTTACAAGAACAACTTTCGTTAAGTTTTTTATTCCTTTCTTCAATCAAATTATTCATACTATCAACTTTTGCATTATATCTATTAACTGAATTATCACTATATTGGTTAACATACATATTATCAATTTCTAATTGTAAACTATTTATTTGTTTATCTAAAGAAGATGTATCTAAGGATATTGGACAAGTGTAATCTCATGAAGTACACCAACAGTAATTATCTTTTTCATGATATCAAATGTCACACTTCCAAGCATTATAGTTATCTTCAGGAACACAATACGCATGTTCAGGCTTAGTATATTCTATTCAATTTAATATACATTTATTAGAGTTACTATCTGTACTATTATTTGAAAATAAAGTATTTATATCATCATTAGTGTAATCAGTATCATTTGTATAAGTATTACTTGATGAGTAATTATTAGAAGAAGAACTATAATTTGAATTATTAGATGCATCATCAGAAAAAACTGAAATAAGAATAAATATTCAAGTTAAAATAAGACATATCAATCACACCCATCATGACCATCAATTATTATTTTTTTTATTTATAATGAATCTACTTAATGCTCAATATGTAATAGAATCAACATAAAAAATAAAAAAATAACCATCTTCTTCAGATAATTTTTCTAAAGCATCTGCTCTAATTGTATCTATATGATCAAAGACTTCTTTTGCATTTAGCTTTCATGTTTCTACTTTAGAAAGATATGCCCTTATATTATTTAATATATTATCTAATCATTCTGGATTAATTCATTCAAATAATTCGATATTATTTTTAGCTAATTCTTCTACTTTATTAAAATATTTTATAGCTTTGGGGTAATTTTCTGATTCAAATTCTTCTTTTCAATTTAAAAATATTTTTCATAATAGTCAAAAAACTGCTCTTTTTTTTAAATTTTTTAAATATATTTGATCCTCTTTATTAAATTTTTTATTTTCTAGTTCCTCAATTTTTTTTGAAGCTCATATAAAGTCTTCATCATCTAATAATTGAATAATTGGTTTTAACTTTATATTTGCTGTAATAGTCTTATAATCTTCATTTATCTTATGTTTTAATCAATCAGTACCTACTATATCAATTGCATAATTTAAAACTTTCAAAGCTTCATCTTCTTCATTTAACTCATTGTTTAAATCAAGCATAATAGTCCTAAAAGCTTCTGCTACTGTATCTCTGATTATTAAAGTTTTACTATCATCATATAATCATAAATCTTCTAATTTTCTTAGTAATTGAGTTATGTCATAATGTATTTTTTTTACCTTTGCTTTTTCATCATCATCAAATACTCAATCCTCACTAATATTCATTTCTTCTAATTCTCTTGAAAGTTTACCTAAATCTAGATAAATTTTTTCAACTTGTTCATTAGTCTTATTTCATTTAGTATTTTTGAAATATTTATGAAATTTTTTCAAAATCGAATCATCTCATAATTTTGTAGATATATCATAAAAAATATTTGATAAATGCTTACCTAAATCTTTTCTAAATTCAGAAATTAAGTCTTTGTTAGTTGATATATCATCAAATAATAAATACTTTTTTTCAAACATTTTCCAAAACTTATCATCATCTTGTATCTCTTTAAATAGAGTTAAAGAATTTTCAACATATTCAGAATAATCAGAATTAATACTAGGATCTAACAATAATAAAGTGTATAATATTGCTAAATTCTTTTTATTATTAGATTTTTTAAATAAATCTATAGCATTATTATAATTTTTAGTATTATAAATTGAGAAAATATTTTTATCATCATCATTTTCAATATCAAACCAGAAAAAGGTATTTAATATTTTTTCTTTAGGATTAGTTAAACTATCTAATGCAGATTTTACATATATTTCATTTCTATACTCATGTGTAAAATATAAATCATTTTCATAATCAGGCACTTCTCATATAGCTAAATATTTTAATACATCTTTAGCTCTTTTTGATATTTGTTTTTGATTAGAAGAAGTATCTAGTCATAAAATATTATAACTATTATTAATTAATGGATTATTTACAATAACATAATCTTTTTTAATTGATTCAGCACAATATTCACACCTAACTGAATCTCTATCAATTTCCTCATCACAGTAAGGGCATTTAATTAAATTATCATTCATAGTTATTTATTATAAAATTATTTATTATAAAATCTCAATCACTTTTAACATTTTGTTTATTTTCTCACCAAATATATATATTTTCAAAATCTAAACCTTTTCCTCAGAATATTGCATAATAATAATATATATCTCCATCAATATCAACTTCATATGAAAATTTATAAAAAGTATATCAATCGATTTTTCTAATATCACTTTCTATATTCTCTCATCAAATTGATAGAATATATGATTTTAATCATAATCTAATTTGTTCATTATTTATATCATCAGAGTATATTTTAGCTGTTTCCTCATCTACTTTCTCAGGAATAAATAAAGTATAATTTCATTTATTAGTTAAAAATCATTTATTTGCATCTTCATTAATCTGAGACAAGGTTTTACTATCTAATTCTTCATTAATTAATAGACTAGAATTATTAATAATTAGCCATTTATTAATAAAATATTGCGCATTTATTTCTTTAACTTTTTCAGCTTCATCTGAATAACCTTGAAATGCAATAAATGCTATAGTTCATAATATTGTAAAAAGGTAAATACTAACTAACCAAATTAATATATTATTTTTTTCTGCTTTACTTTTCTTTACAAAAATTAATAGAAGTAATAAATATAAGTCATAAAAAGGCACTAATAGTCATAATGAATACCATCAACTTCTTCATAGATTTTTAAATCTAAAAATTGAGAGTATAATTAATCATAAAGTATATATTAATCATCAAGATCATTCTTCTCAAATTTCAAGTATTATTCATACTATAAATAATAATATAAATCATAAATTAAACCATAATCTTTTTAGTCATCCATCTTTTTCTTCTTCTATGTTTTGTTTATTCATGCCAATATTTTTTTCTTTATCTTCCAATTTCTCATTATTTTCTTTAATCTCTTCTTTTTTTTCTATTTTTTGTACTTCTGTAGATTTAACTTCTTCTTGTTTGTTATTAATATTAGTTTTCTCTTGCTTTTTATGTTTAAGTTCAGTTTTTTCTTCTTTTATCTCTTCCTTTTTTTCAACTCAAGTAAACCATTCTCAACAATATCTACATTTTTTGGCTTTATCTTGAACTTCTTCTTTACAATAAGGACATTTTTTCATATTTATATTTGATTAATAAAGAGTAATTCCAGAAAGATTACCTCCTTCTATTCTTCATAATTCATCTTTAGGTAATAGTTTAAACAATTCTCTAACAACTGTAGCTAATTCATCTTTATTATTATTTTTCAAAGCATTTTCTCATTTTTTGAAATAATAATCAGCATCATCTTCGCTATTAAAGTTATATCAACCAAATTTTAAATCATTATACATTCTTTCCCACCATTCTATAGTTTCCATTAATATAGATGTTCTTAATCCATCTAATTGTTCATTTATTGATGAAAGTAAAATTTTATCTTGAGTATCTATTGCTTTTTTTCATCAGTTTTTTACTGTTTTATATCTAACAACTAATTCTTGAGCTTTATAATCATTAGTTTTTTCCATCTCATCAATGACTCAATCTAATATTTCTGTTAATTCATTAAATAATTTTTCTTGAATATCAAACTCAGTATTTTTTTCTAAATTATCTATTTTAACTTTGAAATCTTTTAATTTTTTATTAGCTTTTCTTTTTTCATCCTCATCATTATTAGCATTATTAACAGTTCATTCTAAATATGAAATTTCCTCATCAATTTCTTCTTTTTGAGTAGGTGTAAAACTAGCTCTAATTTTAGCATATCTTTCTTGTTCTCAATCTAAGTCTTTTTTTAATAGTCATAAATCAATTTCTTCATTTAATGTTGTAGTACGAACATTTAAAGATAAATCAATTGAAGATATATATGCTTTTACTGATAATTGCCTTGAAGTATCAACCTCAATAGTTACTTCAACAGGAGTTCATGCTTCTAAATCATAAGGGATTTTTTCTCATGAAATACCTAAATCACATATAAATTGATTTCTATCAGGATTTTCTGATTCTCATTCATACACTTTTATTGGTAGAGCATTAGTAGACTCTCCTTTTATTAAACTTTTACTAGTTTTAAATTCAATTGTTTTAGATAAAGGTAGTTTTGAATTTTTTTCAAAAAACCAATACATTTCATCTTTCCAAGATAAACCATTATTTTGTTTAGCAATTGATACTCAAATATTATATGGTATAGGAATACTTCAAACAGATAATCATTGTGAAATAGTAAAGCTATCATTATTTAATTCTAAAGTGTTTCATTTAGAATCAATAAGATAAATCATATAATTATTGGTTTTTCATGCTTCTAATTTTATATTAGCTATAAACTTACCATTTTTTATTAGGATTTTATTACTAGAATAATATCAACTTTCACTCTGTATTTGTATAAAAAATTCTTCATCTTCATTTAATCACTCAATGATTCAACTTACCATTTCTTCATTTTCAGATGAGACAGCTTCATAGTTTAATTTAATATTATATGAATCTAGACATACTTTATTATTTTCTTTGAATTCATCTTTAATAATTTGATTTGATGCATAAATAGCTCCTCCTTTAGAAACTACTGTTAAAGGATCTACACTAGAGTCCACTTCTATTCAAAATTCTTTTTCAAGTCTATCCTTAATTATAGGAGATTGAGTACTTCATCATACTAATACTATTTTTTCAATAGAGTTTTTATCTACTCATGATTCATTTATAGTTTCTTTTACTAAAACTAAAGATTTTTTCACAAAAGGTTCAACTAATTTTTCAAAATCTTTTTTAGTTATAGTTATATTTAAATAAATTTCATTTCCATTATCATCTTCTCATACTTTATCAATTTCAACATTAACCTCATTATCATAAGTCAACATTTTCTTTGTATTTTCAGCTAATCATTTAAGTATATTAAATACATTTTTATACTTTTCATTTCATCTAGAAAAATTTAATAAAGAGAATTTTTCTGTTATTTTAGGTATAAAGATATTATCTACAATTGCCCAATCAAAATCTTTTCATCATAAAAAATTATCTCATTTACTAGATAAGATATTTAACAATCAATCTTTTGATTGAATTAATGCTGTATCAAATGTTCATCCTCATAAGTCATAAACTAACCAATTAGTATTTTGTTCTTTTCAAAATCAATATGCTATAGCTGCAGCGATAGGTTCTTGCAACAAGACTACTTGTTTAAATCATGCCAATTCTCAAGACCTTTTAGTAGCTTCTGACTCTAAAGTTGAAAAATGTGCAGGAATTGTTATAACAGCTCCTATAGTATTAACTTCAGGATATTTTTTTAATACAGTACTTTTAAGATACTTTAATAACTCAGCTGAAATTTCCTCAGCTTTCATATTTTTATCTACTCTAGGAAAAAATGTTATTTCAGGAGTTCACATTAACCTTTTTACTTCTGCTTTAAAATTTTGTATATCTCATTTATCAGCATATTTGAAGAGTTTTTCATAAGCTCTTTTTCACACCAGAGGATTATTTGCTTTATCATATCAAAAAACAGATGGTGTGAATTCATCCATTTCAAAATTTTTAATAATTTCTATATTTCAACAATTATTATATGCTATTGCTGAATTTGTAGTTCAAAGATCAATTCATATTTGAATAGTAGACATATTTTATATGGTTAAGGTGTAAATTTATAAACAATGATTTTTGCTTGTTTTATTATATTTCAGTTATTTATCACAGCAGGTTCTATAGTATCTTTTATTATTCAATCTAATTCAGGAAAATTAGTATCTTCAGTAGCTTTTAATTCATAAAAATTTATTTCTTCTGAATATTTTTCTCATGAAAATCACTTTAGTTCAATATCCAAATCTTTTATAAATTTCTTTAATCTATCTAAACTTACAGAAATTTTTTCGTTATCTTGATCTTTTAAATAAACAATCTTAGAGATTTTTTCTCCTAATCTCCATATATCAACTGATAAATTAATCAATTTATTGATATCTATATTTTTATTATCTTTCATAAATTTTATTAATTTTTAAATATATTATATATAATTATTTTAATCAAAAATTCCAAAGACTTTTTACCTTATTTTTTTATCCCCCCCATTTTTTCGAGCGATAGCGAGATTTATATAAATATTATACCTTATTAAAAGACCTATAAAGCAATATCGCACAACTAATTTTTAAATATTTATTATTTAATAGTAAATGATCTAATAGTATTATAAATATTTTCTTGTACTACAGATTTAAAATCTATTGTTGATAATTCTCATTTTTTAAAAAGTTTGGATAA
>NZ_JAEDAM010000053.1 GCF_018420025.1 Candidatus Vampirococcus lugosii
CTACAGAGTGGTGTAAGAAGGGAATTAGCGACTGGGGTAAAGTCGTAACAAGGTATCCCTACGGGAACGTGGGGATGGACCATCTTTAAAGTAAAGATATAAGTAGAGAATAAAATAAACAAAGGTTTATATACCATACTTCTTTTAATTATTATTGCATTGATATGAATATAAAATGTTTAAAAAAAGCTAATTATTAATTTAATTAGTTTTTTTGTTGATTTTTTTAATGAAATTATTATATATACTATATATTATACTTAAGTTTTGTTTAAGTATAAATTTATTTATATTTATTACCAAAAAATATATGAAAAATATGTGAGATAGATTTAATTTGTTAGGTGCAATAACTAAAGAAAAAAGTAAAAAGTTTTTTTCTCTTTTATTAGCTTTTCTATTAGTTTTTTCCAATATGACAAATTTTATTTATGCTATTGTTCCTTCTGAGTATTTTCAATTTATAAAATCATCAAATCAAGACAATGTTGATTGAAATTCTTTTGTAATAAAAAATTACACAGATATACAATGAACTTCTTCAGATTTATTTACTTGATTTGATAGTAATGATTGGGATGAATTTGATTGAAAAGATATATCAGTTGATATAAGTTCAGTATGAACTTGAGAAATACATTGATTTACTTTGTGATCATGAGATAATGCAAACATAACTAATTTTGTATGAGTGCAAGATCAAGCTGATTTAGTCAGTAAAATAGAATCTTTACAATTTGCAAAAAATCTTACTGATTATTATAAACTTTTCTTAGATAATAATTTTTATTCTTTGAGAATTAATTTTGAAGATTGATATACTTTGGATTTTGTTGATCTAATTGGTTCAATGTCAATTGAAGAAGCATTAAGTTGACAAATTAAACAAATCTCTTGAGAATGAAATTATTGAACTTGAATAACAGAAAATATTGATTCATTTATAAGTAGTATAAGTGAAAATATTGAATATACAAGTTTTGATAATATTTTGGAAACAGAGACGATTTTATGAGAAGTTTTTGAACAAGTTGATGATCTTTATAGTATTTTTTCATTTTGATATCAAGATATTAAATTAGATGATAATAAATTTGTTATCAAAAATCTTACTGATACAAAAGATGGAGATAATTTTAAAGAATTTTTTGTAAATACTGATCAATTGGATAGTAAGGATTTTGGTGCTGGTAAAAGTGTATTGGTAGATTTAGAAAATGAAAAAGATTGAAAAATTTATTGATTTACAGTTTGAACTTGATCTACTGCAAATGAATTGATTTTTACTTGAAGTGGTGTTGATAGTATTGAAACTTTGATATGACAAATAGAATCATTGCAATTTGCAAAAAATCTTACTGATTATAATAATATTTTCTTGGAGAAAGAATTTTTGTCTTTGAAAATGAATTTTGAATGAGATAAAAGTATTGAATTGATAGATTTGATAGGATTGGATTATGCCTCTTGAGCTTTGGCTCAACTAGATACAGATCTTAAAACTTTTTTAACCAGTAATACTGAACCAGGGCTTTGAGAAACTATTTGAGATTGAGAATATTGAGATGCATCTGATACTCAAAATACTATTGATACTTTAATTTGAATGATTGAAGATAATATAGATTTTTGAGATAGTGCAGATTATACATTAAATCAAAATGTTATTTTGTGAGAAATATTTAAAAATGCTTATCAGTGGAAAGATTGAGATTTAAGTGAAAATGATATAGTAGTTAAAAATCTTACTGATACAAAAATTTGAGAAGATTTTAAAGAAATTTTTGTAGATTCATCAAGTTTTGAAAACAAAAATTTTGGTTCTGGTGAAAATGTATTGGTAGATTTAGAAAAATTAGATAATTGAGAAATACATTGATTTACTTTGTGATCATGAGATACAGCAAATACAATTAATTTTGTATGACTTGAAAGTCAAGAAGATTTATTGAATGCAATAAAATCTTTTGAGTTCTTTAAAAATTATACTAATTATGGTGATATATTTTTAGATAATGATTTTTTAACTGTAAAAATTAATTTTGATGATTGAGGAAGTTTATTATTAGTTGATTTAATTTCTTATAATGCAATTAATGCAATTGATGCAACAGTAAAAGATTATATAGAAAATAATTCAGCAAATGGAAAAGATTCTTTTGATGTTTCTATTGCAAATCTTGAAACTTTAAAGAAAATAGATTGAGTTTGAGATTCTACAGCAAACGATATTATTGATTTTTTTGGTTCAGGAGCTAATTTACCAGTTTGTAATATTTTGGATTTAGGTGAAGATTTATGGGAAAATCCTTGAGTTACATATCAAAACTTGAAAAATACTTCTCATATCTCTATAAATAAATCTTGTGATTTATGATGAAGTTCTATTTGAGAAATAATTATTTGAATGCTTACGGCAAATATAGAATATAATCAAATTGATTGAGATTGAGAAACTGATTGACAAATAATTTTGTGAGTTGTTGCTGATTATGTTGAATCAGAAGAAGAATTAGTAGTAGATCCTCTTGAGGAATTAGTTGTTCAATATAATTTAATTTGATCTTGATTAAACCTTGTTTGAATTCAAAATAATTTTGATCAGGTTTCAACTTGAAATATTCAAAATTTTACAGGTTTATCTTTCTCAAAAGAAAGTTTATGAAAAATTGAATTCAATACTTGATTTAATTTAACAAATACTTGAACTATTGATTTTTTAAGTGGTTTAAACGATCAATTAGCAATGTCAGGTTGATATATACAATTTGATGCTGATGATTCTGTTTTTGATGTGTCAGCTACATTATCTATGAATTTGGAATGAGAATATGCAACTTGATTTGTAGAATATGCTAGTGGATGGGATTGAGAAGATTTTGATTGGATAAGTGTAAAAGATAGTGATTGAAATGAAATTGAAGATTTATCAAATAAAATATCAAATTTAACTTGATCTTGTGATAATTGAGATTGTACAGTAAGTTTTGATACTGATTGATTTACTTCTTTTGATCTGAATTTTGAAGTTTTGGAAGAAGTTGTTGACCCAGAAGAATATGAAATAGAATTTAATGTAAGTCCAGAAAATGCACAAATAGAAATTGATTGAAATACATATTCTCATAATCAAACTTGAAGTTTTGCTGATTGAAGCTATAATTATACTGCAAGTTTAACTTGATTTGTAACTAAAACTTGAACTTTTGAAGTAAGTTGAACTTGAAAAACTGTTAGTATTGAATTAGAAGAAGAAGTTGTTGACCCAGAAGAATATGAAATAGAATTTAATTTAAGTCCAGAAAATGCACAAATAGAAATTGATTGACAAACATATTTAAATAATTGAACATGAAGTTTTGTTAACTGAACTTATGAATATACTGCAAGTTTAACTTGATTTGTAACTAAAACTTGAACTTTTGAAGTAAGTTGAACTTGAAAAACTGTTAGTATTGAATTAATTCAACCTTATTGAGAAGCTGAAATTAATAATATTTGTTTCTATTCTTATACAGATACTAATGAACAAGAATATTGTGATAAAAATATATTTAAAGATTCATTTAATGTTTATTTAACTTGAAATATTAATTGAAATTCATTGTGAATAGCTAGTTGATATGATGATGAAGATTATAGTTTTGTATCAAAATATATTGATTCTCAATGAGAAGAAATAGAACTTGATTGATATCTTTATGAAAATAGAGATTGAGATATTGAGATAAGTTTTTATCTTGAAACATATAATCATGAAGAATGAGAAAATTTTGATATTAGTTCTTGAACTTGAACATTAGAAATTAAATTCTTTTACAAAGAAGAAGAAGTAATATTATTGGAACAAGAAATGTTCTATGATAATGAAAAACCTCTTGTTACAGATATTTCTTCTGTAGATAATAATGATTGAACTTTTACTTTAACTGCTACTTGAACAGATAATTATTGAATAGAAAATTTTTATTGGTATGAAAATAATCCTGATAATTGTCAAAATTATCAAAATTATCAAATTAAATCTATATCTATGGAATGAGGAACTAATTGATTTTGTTGATATGATAGTTTTGCTACTTGATCAACAATAACAATAACTCCTGATAGAGAAGAATATTTTGTAAAAACTTATGATTATGTTTGAAATTATTGAACTTGAAATATTAAATTAGATTTACAAGTTTCAAAACCTGAAAATTTAATATCAACTTGAATTACTAATAATTGATTTACTATTGAATGGAATGAAGTAGAATGAGTTGATTCTTATGAAGTATTATTAAATTGAGAATTTAAAGAAAATGTATGAACTTGAACAAGTTATACTTTTGAAGGTTTAAGTTGATCTAAAAATTATTATCCATGAGTAAAAGCTGTTGAATGAGAAATAAAATCTGCTATTAATCAAATAAAAGTAAGAACATTATGAAATGAATTAAATTTGAATGTAAATGTAGATGAAAAATGTTTAGCTCCTGAATGAGAAAATCAAGAATGGTTATGGGTAAGACTTACAAAATCTTGATCTACAAATTGGAGAGATAATAAATATTCTTCAAGAAGTTTAACACAAACTTGAATAAATATTTTATTTGAAGATATTTCTTGAGATTATAGTTATAGAATTTCTACATGAAGATGTGGTGTCGTTAATTGAAGTTTAAATATTGATGGTGTTACTACTGAAACTGTAGAAATATGAGTTGGTAAATGGATACAAACTATTATTAGAGAAAATACTTATACTTGAAGTATAGTAAGTAATTATAATTTACAATTAATAGATACTAATAGTACTAAATCAACATTTGTTAGTTCTCAAACATGAACATTATTAAATTTATGAAATAATGATTATACAGTTAATATTAGAGATTGACAAACTTGGGCTAATAAAAATGTTGTTTGAATATATAGTTGAGCTAGTGAACTTTCTACATGAAATATATTAGAAAATTCTGATTATTCTACTTGAGATACTATAACAGTAGTAGTTCAAGAATGAAAAGTTATAAAATGAACTACAAATAGAGATTGATATATAAGTTTATATAATTCTACAACAAATTCTTATATAGCTTGAACAAGTATTAGAAATTGAGAATTTGTGATGATGTGAATTCCAGCTTGAGAATATACTATAAATGCTAGGTCAAATAATTATAATTATAAAAATTATTCAAATTGAATTACAATAAATTGAGATTGAAATATTATTACTCATAATATTAATTTTGAACAAAAGGATTTAGATATATCATGAGAGTTTTCTAAAGATTATGCTTTAGAATGAAAAAATATCTTTTTAAAACTTAATCCAAGTGAAAATAATTCTTGAAATATTAAATTTTTATCAGGTGATGATATAATAAATACTGCAAGTTATAGAGTTTTGGATGATAATTGAGATTTGGTTAGTACTTGAACTATTGATTTGACAAATGGAGAAGATATAAATAATTTAAATTGAAATAATATTACAGTTAATTTACTATTAAAAGATAGTATTGATACTGATATTAATTTCTTAAGTATTGAGTTTGAAGCTTGAGATAATAAATTAGAATTATCTATTCCTATTGTTAGAATAGAATATAATTCTCCTGCTACTGTAATTGAATGAGAAAAATTTAATGTAAGAGGTTTTGCAAGTCCTAATTCATTTATACATATATTACACAAATGAAATCTTATTTGAACTTGATCTACAAATAGAAATTGATGATTTAGTATAGAATCAAAAATAGAACAAGCTTGAACTTGAACAATTTTGATAAAAGATATTACTAATGATGTCTTTTCTGAAACATCAGATATTGAAGTTTGATCAAAAGATTGAGATTTACCTATATTAGAAAATTATGAAATAAAGGTAAATAATAATTCTAGAATAGATGAAGAAAATTGAAAAATACAATATTTTTCTGTTTGGGCTAATTTTAATCTTACAAGTGCTGATAAAGTAGAAGTTTTGGCTGATATAACAAATAATCCAGATGAAGTAAATTATTATGTATGATGAGAAAAATTGACAAATTGAGTATTTGCGAAATGAACATATATTTGATATTGAACTAAAGATGTAGTTATTGAATATATTAAAAATAATAAAAAATATACTCAAACTATAGCAAAAATGGTAGTTTTGATTGATCCTGCTTGATTTGTATACAATAAAGATACTAATGAAAAAATTGCTTGAATAGAAGCAAAATTATATGAATTAGTTGATGAAAATTGAGATAGAATTGAAGATAAAACTTGAGTTGATGAAAGTTTATTATTATCTTGAGCATATAGAGCTTGAAATTGATATAATAAAGATGATATAATAAATGATATAGATGTATGTAAATGATGATGAACTGCTTATCCATGTGAATGGCAAGAGTATGATTCAAGTTGATATTGAGAAGAACCAAATCCACAAATTACAGATGAAGAATGAAAATATGCTTGGATGACTCCTACAGGTTTCTATTATGTAGATTTTACTTCAAATGATAATGATAAATATGATAATTTTGAATCAAATGTAGTATTTATACCACCAGAAGTAAGTGATCTTGATATATGAATTTATTACAAAGATTGATTTGAAGTTACTGAAAGTATTGATAATTGAGAAAGAAAAAGAACTTGGAATTGAACAGATAATAAATGGAATGATTGGGAATATACTTGTAATAGTGGTTATGAAATAGATTGAAATGAATGTAAAAAATCTTCTTCATGAGGATGATGAGGATGATGAGGATGATGAGGATGATGAACTATATGGACTACACCAAGTGATGAAAATGATGAACAAGAGGAAAATAATGAAAGTGATGAACAAGAGGAAAATAATGAAAGTGATGAACAAGATGAAAATAATGAAAGTGATGAACAAGAGGAAACTGATGAAAATGATGAACAAGAGGAAACTGATGAAAATGATGAACAAGAGGAAACTGATGAAAATGATGAACAAGATAAAAATAATGAAAATGATGAACAAGAGGAAAATAATGGACAAAAAAAATTATCGGAATATATAAAAGAACTTGAAGAACAGATACAATCTGAACAAAAATTG
>NZ_JAEDAM010000054.1 GCF_018420025.1 Candidatus Vampirococcus lugosii
AACATAAAAGACAATTATCCAAAGTATGTAATAAGTATGGATGATAGTTTTGGTGAAAGTTATGACTGAATAGAAAATATAAATATAATTGATTGGTTAATTAAGTTTTAATTTATAAATATTATTAAAAAATGGCAGAGAAAGAAATATTATATTCTATAAATTGAGAGAAAATATATCCATTGAACACTAATTTAAAAGAATGAAATAAATCTAAAAAATGATTTAATAGATGAGTAATTGTAAAAATTATTGATATGCTTGTAGCAAATAAAGTTAAAGAACAAAAAATTCAAAATTTTCTTTATGATTTTTCTTCAGATGCAGAAACCAAGGAAGAAAAAAGAACTTATAAAGAAAAATTTTCTTTTAATTTGCCTAATAGTGGTAGTTTTAAGAGTGTACTAAAAAAAATTGAAAAACATGATATTTATAATTTAGCTTGAATTTACGAACTTATTTTAGATTGAGAAAAAATTATTGATGAAGAAAAGCCAAAACAAGAAAAACAAATAAAACAAATTATAGATGAAATAAAAGAAAAACAAACTATACAAACAGAGCAGTTATACAATATATTGATGTCTTTGACTGTAAATAACTTTTTGATATTTTCATGACCTTCATGAACTTGAAAAACATCAATAGTAGATACACTTTCTGATAGTTTAGGTGGTAAATTTCATAAACTTCCTGTTAGAGCAAACTTTAGTGATGAAAGTGCTATATTGGGGTACTGGAATCCACTACTTTCAAGATATGAATGAACTGAAACTTTAAGATTTTTGATTGAAGTTTACAAAAGTGAAAGAGAAATAAATTTTTTACTTCTTGATGAGATGAATCTTTCAAAAATTGAAAACTATTTTTCTACCTTTTTGTCTGAGATAGATAGACTGAAAGAAAAATGAGAGACTACAATAACACTTTTTGAAACAAATATTACAAATAAAAAACAATATGAAAATATAAAATACTTTTTAGAAAATTATTTTAGTGAAGATTTTGAAAATAATATTTATTTTAGTTGAAACTTTTTAGAATATTGAAAAAAAGAAACAGATGAAAATTGAAACTTTGAAACAGAAGAAATACAATCTATAAAAGTTTTTATAAAATTAAAAAATAATCTAAAAATCATCTGAACTATAAACGAAGATGAGACAACAAATAGCTTATCAAATAAAGTACTTGATAGAAGTCAGTTCGTAACATTTGAAGTATGAAACTTGTTTGGTGAGGATGAAAATGAAAATGAAGAATTAAATTTAAAGTATAAAAATTATTTTGATTCATTTTATGAAGAAAAGATAAAATTAAATCAAATTGAAAATTATTTTAAAAAATTAGATAAATATAAAGAAATAAAAACAATTATAACAGCAATAAACGAGCAAATAAAAAACATAAGCATAAATGAAAGTGTATGATATAGAGCAATAGAAGAAATCATGACTTATATAAAAAATTATTGTAATTATAATTGAGAAGATAATATTGAAAATCTTACTAAAAAACTTACTGAAAGTTTGGATAACCAGATAAGTCAAAAAGTCCTTACAAAACTTAAAACTTTTAGTTTGATAGGAGAAGAGCAAAAAAAGGCTTTTAAAGAGATAGGGAATATATTAGAGAAATTTGAAAATAAAAAATTAGAAAAATCTATAAAGTTTTATAATCATTTAAAAAGTAATATGTTATAGGATGAAAAAGTATTTTGAAGAAATAGAAATTTTGGAATGAGTCTATTGAAACATTTATTTCAAAAACAATTTACATAAATTTAAAACCTTAATTCAAAGGGATTGGAGTAAGTATTTTGATATAAAGTTTTTTGATTGAAAAAAAGAATTATTTTAAGATAACAATTGAGAAGAAGAGAAAGATAACAAAAATAATAAAGATAATAAAGATGAAAAAACTAAAGAAAAGGGAATATTTTTAGAAAAACTTCTTTTAAAATTAAATAATAAATTTAAATCTATACATGAATATTTTGAAATAGATGAAAAAACTAAAAATAAACCTTTAAATGAAAGAATTTATATTTTTAATGAAAGTAAAAAAGAAGAACTAAAAATATTTATAAGAAATTTTTACAATAATTACTTACAGGAACATTATATAAAAAACAAATTTGATATAGATTTTATTAAAGAAAACAATTTTACTTTACAAAAACATTTCAATGTAAAAGAATTCTTTTCAGACCATGAAAGTTTATTTGATAAAAATAATGATTTTGAAAAAGCAAAAAATAAAAGAATATATCTTTGAGTAAAAGATGAAAATAAAAAAGAATTAAATACTTTAGAAGATCAGATAAATAATTTAAATGAAGAAAATAAATTTTATATAAAAGTAAATTTAAAAGATTTGGAAAATACAAAGATATGATGAGAAAAAATTGAATTAAATTGAACAACAAAATATGAAAATATATTTATATTAGAAAGATGAGATTATATTTATCATACTAAAAATAAAAATAATGGATAAACAAATTTTGGAAAATTTAAAAGAATTTTTACCTCAAGATGTAGTAAATGAAATATTAATTTCTAATGGTTTTGAGCTTGAGTGAGAGCATAAAGGAACAGAAACAAGAACAGAAACAAAAACAGGAACAGGAACAGGAACAGGAACAGGAACAGGAACAGGAACAGGAACAGGAACAGGAACAGGAACAGGAACAAAAACAGGAACAAAAACAGGAACAGAAACAGGAACAGAAACAGGAACAGAAACAAAAACAGAAACAAAAACAGGAACAGGAACAGGAACAAAAACAGGAACAAAAACAGGAACAAAAACAGAAACAAAAACAGAAACAAAAACAGGAACAGGAACAGAAGCAGAAACAACAGAATGAAGTAAAAATAATAAACAAACAATTTTTGAATTTATAAATGAAAAACAGTTAGATAATTTTAAAAAACTAAATGTAGAAACTTGAACAAAAAATATCAGATATTGATTTGAAACTCTTAATACAGCTCCTTTTGAAAATAATAATTTGGAATATTTTATATTTCCAGTGTCTATAAGTAGTATACAAAAATTATTAGAACTATTAGCAGAGATAAGAGATTTGTTTAAGTGAAATGATTCCAGAAATTATATTCCAAATTTTTTAATGGAAGGAGAATGAGATTGAGCAGATATATTTATAGATAGAAAGATAAATTATCTTACATATTTGATAATAAATTTTTTAAATAACAATTGAAAACAACTTTTGCCTCATTATATAAACTATAATAATTTCAAACTTGATAAAATAAATCCTTCTTTATTAAAAAACGAAAATTTCTATAAAAATTTTATGGTGAAAGAAACTTCATATATACAAGATATGCAAGAAACTATAAACAACCCAAAAACTCAATTTTTGAAATATTATCTTTTACATTTTATAAAAAATATTGAACCAGAATATGCAAATAAGATAAAATTTTTACTTCAAACATACTTAAAAGATGTAAAGTCACAAAAAACAAATGTAAATATATCCCAATATAAAGACCTAAAAACAATTTTTGCACTTATGGAATCTATAATAGAATGAGATATTGCTACCAAAAGACAACTTTTAGATAAGATAAATGATCTATATGAGATATGGTTATTTCAAAAGATGGTTTATTATTTTAATCAGAACAAAGAAGAAAACAAAGATAAGAAAGAAAAGATAGAAGAAAAAATAAAGAAAAGATTAGAAGAAAAAATGTATTATACTATACATATTGATGAATTGAATAGATATTTATGAGAAAAAAATAAAGTTAACTTTAAAGACTGAATAGTAAGCAAAGAAAAAAAAATATATTTAAATGAAAAAATTATTTATTTAAAAAAAGAAGATGATTTTAAACAATTTGAAGTTGATAAATCATTAGATGGTATTTTAGATCAAATAGAAGATATTAATACTAAAAATAACATTAAAAATAACATTATTAAACTTAATTTTAATGCAACTGAAATAAAAAGAAAACTAAATGATGAAATTTTAAAAGATTATAATAAAAAAGAATGAAAAATTGATTGAATAATTAACAAAATAAATAAAAATGAAAAGATTAAAAAAATTAAAGAATTAGAAGAAAATCTTACCATCTGAAAATGATTTATAAAAGAAGATGATCCTGATTTTGATTTACTTGCAACAATAGATTTAGATAAACTTTCAAATCAATTTCAATGATATAATTTTAGTATATCACTTTGAGGACATAATAAAAATCTACAAAATAAAAATAAATGTATACTTGACCCAGTTTTATGTGATTTGATCTCATCAAAAATAGAAGAACTTCAAGATATTTTAAAAAGTGATAAGATAACACCTGATTTTATTATTAAAATTAAAGGCTGAAAAAATATAATTTGATCAATATTTTTGGATGCAAAATTTTCAAAATATCCTTTTTTCTTAAAAAATCAAAATAAAAAAGAAAATATGGATTATGCTCCAGTTTTTAAATATTATAAAGAACTTGCCAAAAATTTTTCTACTTCTGATATCGATAATAATTTCCCATACAAAGTTATTATACTTTTCCCTTGAGATAAGGAAGCTCAAGAATTAAAAGAATTAAACAATTATTTTCAAAGATATACAAATATAGTAGCTGTTCCTATGATGGTTTGAAATGAAAATATTTTAAATAAAAATTTAGATTATTTAGAAAAGTATATAAAAGAATTTACAAGAGAAGTTATAAGAAAAAGAAAAGGTTAGGTTACTTTGAAGTTCATAATATATCAGTAACAAATTTTGAAGAATCTTTTAAAAATTCATTTCAATTATAAGTAACAATTTTTTCGGTCTTTTCTCAATATATAAATTCATTTATATTTTTACCTCATATTTTAAGATCAAAAGATACATAATTATTTGTCATAAGAAAAGATATAGCATACAAAGATATTGTCAATGTTCCTAAAAATCTAAATCAGTTATGCCATCTAATATATTTAGATTCACTATAAAAATTTTTTCTTAAGAATTTATTTCATATATATAGTAAAATAATTCCAAAAGAAAGTATAAAAGAGAAAAAATATCATATAATAACCAAACTAATAACAAATACAGAATTATTGAATATATTTATTTTTTTTAATTTTTCTTGTTTATTGTCTTCAAATGCTTCATATTCTTCAAAGAAGGTATAAACTTTTATATATTCATAATAATTTTCACATAATCCAAAGTATAACAATAATTTTATATAATCTATCTTATCTTTTTTTACACTTAAGTTATCATATAAAAATCTTAAAATATGAGTTTTTATAATATCAGCAAATATACTTTCTTGAAGTTTAATAATTAAAGATTTATAATTTTCTAAAGTATTTAAAAACTCTATAGATTGTTCTTTACTTTTAGATATATCTGAGATATCTTCAATATTTGATTTATAGTCAATTTTTACTTCAAGCCAATCTTGTTTTTTGCTATATTTGTTTTGTGTAAAATGCTTTACCCAGTTAGAAAACCTTATATCAAAGTTTTTTTCTTTTATACTATTTTTAAAATATCACCATAGATATCATTTTATTTGTCATTCTTTTTTTTCTGCAATATCTGAAACCTTTATATAATTTTCAAAATTAAATTCATAATTATATATAATATTTTCAATTTCTTTTCTTTCTTCTAATTTTTCTATTTGAGATTTTTTATATTCATTTGTTTCATTGAAAGATAAAAGATTTATAATATCATTCATTTTTGAATAACTTATATCTTTGTTTATATATTTATCTATATCAAATAACTCAAAAATTTTAGCCAAAAACTCATATTTTTTACTGTAATTATTTTCATTTTTGAAATAAAAAGAAATAAGGTTGTTACAGAAAGATGATTCATTTGAATATCAAGATAAATTTTTTAATTTTGTTCATTTTTTAAAACTTTCATCAATTAATATATCTCATTTTAAATTTGAAGTATTAAAATTTTTTGATTTTATTACTTGAATAATTAATTTTAGAAATTTCTGATAATTATCATTTTGAGTTAAATCATAAAAATCACCTTTTATCTCGCTTCTTTCATTTAAATAAGAAATAACTTTTTGTATGAAATGTTTAAAATCTTTATCAAATTTTGAGTAAATTTCTATGTGTTTTTCAGGATCAAAATATTTTGATTTCTTAGCATAATCAACGATTATTTCTTTGTAAATATTACTTATTCATATATCATATAAAAAAGAGTGTTTATTGTCATCAATATCAAAGTTATTAAAGCTTTTATTTAAAAAGATTGATATTTCTTTTAGGTAATTATTGATTTTTCAAAATATTTTTTTTACTCATATTAGAAAAGTGATTGGATTTTTTTTATTTATCAGTTCATCCAAATCACTTTTCAAGTATGTAAATTTATTCAAATAATGTTCAATATTTTCAATTTCTTTTTTATTGTTTTCTTTTTCTATTTGTTTTTCAATATTTTTTTCACTCATGATTTTTATTTTATTTTTGTAAATATACTTATATGATATTTTTTATTTAATTTTTGTCAATTTTTTGAATATAAAAACCTCAGCAATAAAATAGATAAAATAAATAAAATCTTTATAAACAAATAATATGTTGGAAGGTGTTAGAGAATATAAATTTTAATTAAATTTTGTATTATAAGAAAAAATATTTGCATTTTATAAGATAATAAGTATTTTAAGAAAAAATATCTATAAATAACAACAATATATTGATGTGTAATATAGAATAGTGTTATTTACACAAAAAGATATAATAGATAAAATTTTTATTTGTGATCAATGGTCTGTTGCGAGTTTGGCAAATAAATATAATATAAGTAGACCGACAATGTATAAAGTGCAGAAGATTAATAATTTTTAACTTGAAAATAATTATAATATGTATATATATAAATATAATATTTTATTAATTAAATTGAAATTATTTAAATGAGTGATTTTTTGAAAAAAG
>NZ_JAEDAM010000055.1 GCF_018420025.1 Candidatus Vampirococcus lugosii
GGTTAGAAGTAGTTGAATATATATTACATAATTGAAAATTTTTCCGAAATAGAAATCAAAGAAAACAGCTACAGAATCAACAAAATTCACTTTTTTCTTTAATTTAGATGCAGAAAATTAGAAAAATGTTGATTTTTTTTGTAAAAACAATACAATTAGTTTGTCCAAACTTTATTTAAAGTTTGGATATATCTGTAAACACTGCATCAAAAGGTGAAAGATATGTCTTCTCAAAACTATGTTTTTAATGATGAGTTGGTTCTAAATGATTCCTGGGATGGCTTTGACTGGGAAGAGACCTGGGATGATACGGTTGAAACTGTAAATGATTCCTGGGATGGCTTTGACTGGGAAGAGACCTGGGATGATACGGTTGAAACTGTAAATGATTCCTGGGATAATAATGATAGTTTTGACTGGAACGAAACTGTATATGATACAGTTGGAATAGTAACAGAAGTTTGGGATCAAGCATTCTTTTTTTGAATCCAAACTATGTTCTATCTAAAAAAGTTTTTAGAATAAAATAATAATTTCACCTATTTCCTGTGCTGTATTTCAGTGCAGGTTTTTTTAAGAATAATTTAATAAATTAGTTCTCTTTCATCTTTTGATAATTTTTCTATATATATATTTAAATATTCTTTGGATATATATTCTTTTATAAATTTTGGCCATTCTATACATATATATTCATATTCATCAATTTTATCAAAAATTCACATTTCATAAATTTGTTCTATAGATTCTAATCTATACATATCTATATGTAATAATTTTTTGTATTCATTTATATATGTATATGTTGGACTTTGAATTATATTTTCAGAAATTCAAATTCATTTTGCAAATCATTTAACAAAATTTGTTTTTCCAACTCATAATTCTCAATTTAATAATATTTTTTTATATCATTTTTGAGCTATTTTTTCAGCAAATATTTGCATATCTTCACTTGATTTTATTATCATTTATCTTTATAAGAATATATAAAATTAATTATATATATTTAATATATTTCAAAAATCAATGTATAATATATTGCTTTATTATTTTATTTTTATAAATTTATTATGATTTATTCTATTTACTTGGGATAAATATAAATCTATAAAAAAACAAAATCGTATAAGTGAAAAAAGACTTTTATTATTAGCACTGATATGATGATTTATATGACAATTAATATCTATGATATTATTTAATCATAAAACAAGAAAAACTTCTTTTCAAATAAAACTTTTTTTAATAGTTTTATTATGGATTATTTCTATAATAATTTTCTTATATTTTGATTTTGAATATTAAAAAAATATTATTATAATAATTTATTTAAAAATAAATAATTATTTTAAATATGGAAAAAAAAATAAATAAATTTTATGAAACAGATGAAATTTGGGAAGATATAATACAAATGAATGAAAATATATATGAAACATTAATAGATGATGAAGAATATATAAAAATATTATCAAGTATGAAAAATGATTTTTCTTATATTTTATTAGATATTATAAAAAATATATATTCAATTGATGAATTTAATAAATTATCTAATGATGATCTGTTTATATATTTTATAAAAAATACAAAAGAAAAAAATTTAAAAAATATAGTTGATTTATATAATATTACAAGTTGAGAAGAATTTGAATTAATATATAACAATGAATTGCTTAGGAATTTATTAGAATTTGCAAAAGAAGAAAATTTGGAATTTATTATAAGAATATTTAATAATGTTGAAGATTTTCAAAAAATATATAAAAATACTTATATGGTAAATGTTTTGAAAAACTCAAAAGAAGAAAATTTTAGATATGTAATAAAATTATATGAATTAGAACTATTACAAAATCCTGATAATTTTTATGTTTCTAATAATGTTTTGAATATATTAAAATATTCAGATTTACACAAATTAAAATATATTATAGATTTATGTAATAATTCACAAGATTTTGAAAATATTTGTAATAATGAAAATCTTATGGAAGTTTTAAATTTATGAAAAGAAGAAAATATTGAATTATTAATTAATTTATTTGATAATTTGGAAGAACTTAATTATTATTTAAATAATAGAAAAATAGTTAGAATATTAATTTTTTGAAAGAAAAATAATATTAAATTAATAATGAATTTATCTAATTCTTTGCAAGAATTTAGCGAAATTTGTAAAAATATAAATATATTGGATATAATGCAATATACAAAAGAAGAATATTTGGAATATATTATATATTTGTATAATATCAAAAATATAAATGAACTTGAAGATGTATTTGATAATGAAATTATATTTGATATATGAGAAATAGCTCAAGCTGAAAATATTAATTTTTTAAATCAATATAGAAATCATAATTTAAGTTATAATATAAATAATTATATCAAAAAAAGAATTTTGGTTTCTCAAAATAATAGTCAAAAATTTTTTACAAAAAATTTTCCAAAATATAAAAATTTTTCAAAATTATTTGAATATTATATAAATAATAAACAAAAATCTTTTTTTGATCTTTTGGAAAAAATAAAATTTGTAGAAGAATATTGATTAAATATTAATATAGATAAATTTGAAATTATTGAAAATTTTGAAAATTATTGAAATATAGATTTTGAAGAATTAAGAAAAAATTTTGAAAAAATAATTGATCTTAATCAGGAAAAACAAAAAAATAAACTTTTGAGAAAGTTTGATAATTTTGTTAAATCTAAAAATTTTGATTGATTGAAAAATTTTTTGGCTGAAAATTTAATAAAATATTTTGATAGAATTTATGATAAAAAATTAAAAATAAGAATAATAAATGAACTTAGAAAAAATTTGTGATGAAATATAAATATTTGAAATATTAAAAAATATAAAATAAATGATTTTGATTTTATTGAAGCATACAAAATGTCTATTAATCCAGCTTATAATAAAGATCAAATAAATAGTTTATTATATAATTATTTGCTTTGAAAATTTGAAAATATACAAGACTGTAAACAGTATGATACAGAAAATAATAATAAATGGTTGGCAGAAAATTTAACAGAAGAACAACAAAAAATATGGTTGTCATCAAATAGGGAAGAGATAAGTCTTGATCAAGAAATTAATGATAAATCAATAAATAATTTAAATAATTTAATAGAAGAAAATTACAATAATTGTATTAATATAATAAATTTAATAAATGAACTTTGATTTAATTTCAAAACTAATTTTGATAAATATTGACAATTATTGGAATATTACAATATACATATAAAAAATTGTAATAAAGATATAGAAAAAAGAGATAAACAAAATTTGACACAAGATTTGGAAAATCAAATTAATTTGATAAAAAAATTATTTAAAGAAAAAAAATGAAAAAATAGCAAAAAAATAATAATAGAAAAAGAATTAAATCCTATCAAATGTTTGATGATGTGAAATGTAGTAGATTGAAGTTGTATGTCATTTTATTTTCATGAATCAAATTATTATTCATGTATATCAAATACTATAGATGTAAATAAATGAATTTTTTATATAAAAAATGAAAAATGAAATATTTTGTGAAGATGTATAATAACAATATGAAATGATAAAAAAATAAGTAGATATAAAATGTGATATTCGTCAAATATAAATGAACCTATAGATAAATATTTTGATGATTATACTATAAAATTATCAAAAAAAATGTGATTAAAATTAAATTGAGATCAAAATAAAGTTGAAAATATAGAATGTGATAAATGGTACAAAGATTGAGTAAAAAAAATTATAGAATAAATAGTATTATTGCTTATTTAATTAAAGAAATTATGTAAAAATTTTGCTTTTTTTATTTAGTATTTTTTAAGTGTACAAATTTAGTATAAATAGTATTGAAATTTTTTTAGTTATTTACTAAAAATTTATTGAAATATTCATAAAGGAAAGTTTTGAGTCCAAATATATTGTAAATAATCTATATGTAGATTAATATTTTGTTTTGTAAAGTAGATAATATAATATATAATTATTTACACTATATATAGTACAATGTAATTTAATTTGTATTATATGTTTAGTATTTTTAAAAAATTAAATTAAACAAATATGGAAAATCTTATAATAATTTGATCAGGTCCTGCTTGACATACTGCAGGAATTTATGCTTGAAGAGCAATGCTTGCTCCTATTATGTTTGAATGAAATATGGCTTGATGAGTTTCTGCAGGTTGACAGTTGACAACTACTAATGAAGTTGAAAATTTTCCTGGTTTCCCAAATTGAATTAATGGTACAGAATTGATGGAAAAAATGAGGGAACAATCTTTAAATTCATGAGTAAAGATAGAAACTAAAACTGTAGATAAAGTAGATTTATCTTCTTCTCCTTTTGCAGTTTATGTTGGTGATGATGTATACAAAACTAAATCATTGATAATATCAACTTGAGCTATTGCTAAAAGATTGTGAATTAAATGAGAATCAGAATTTTGGCAAAAAGGTATTTCTGCATGTGCTATTTGTGATTGAGCATTACCAATTTTTAGAAATAAAGTTTTGTGAGTAGTTGGATGAGGTGATTCAGCTATAGAAGAGGCTGATCATCTTAGTAAATATGCAAGTAAAGTTTATATGTTTGTAAGAAGAGATGAATTTAGAGCATCAAAAGTTATGCAACAAAGAGCATTTGATAATGAAAAAATTGAAATTTTGTGGAATACAGAAATAAAAGAAGCAAAATGAGAAAATGTTATTAAATCAGTAGTTGTATATGATAATAAAAATGATAGAGATTATGATTTAGAAATTTGATGACTTTTTTATGCAATTGGTCATACTCCAAATACTAAATTTTTGGATTGACAAATAGAACTAGATCAAGATTGATATATTATTACTAAATCTTGAACTACTCAAACTTCTGTTCCATGAGTTTTTGCAGCTGGTGATGTACAAGATAAAAAATTTAGACAAGCTATTACATCAGCAGGTACTGGTTGTATGGCATCTATGGAAGTAGAAAAGTATTTAAAATAAAATAAAATATAATATAATATAGACTAGTGTTGTTTACAAAAATAAAAATTTTATCTATTATATTTTTTTGTGTAAACAATGCTAGTCTATAATTACATTTAATATTTTAAGTTATATTTTTCCAATCAATAATTTCATTATTATTTTTAATTTTCCAATTATATAAATAAATATTAACTTTTTTATTTTGTAAATAAATTTTTGTCCTTTTATATCTAAAAAGATATACTGATTCTATAAATCAAAGCAATATTATTAAATAATAATATTTAAAAATTGATAATTTATAATTATTTATTTCAGCAATTATATAATTTTTTGATTTTGATTTATTTCTAATTAATCACGGACTTATTCATAAATTGTACATTTTGTATCATTCAAGATTTATTTTTTTGGATAAATAACTTTTTGGTAATAGTTTTGAATATCTCTCTCATTCTCTCAAATTTCAATAATATATAAACCAATAATCTTTTTTTTTAAATAATTTCATTAAATTAAAAATTTTTTAGTAATTAAATAACAAAACTTATATTAAATTATTTTTAATATATTTTTCAGTATTTAATTTTTTTAATATTACTAAATCTCTTTTACCCACTCATTTCATTAATATGTCTTTTATCTATTTTTTATAAAAATCAAACTTAATTTATTAATTAAGAATCTTTTTTTAATTAAAACTAATTTTAGGTGCTTTTTCTAATTCTTCTCTATTATCAATTTCAAAATATTCTTTTTTATTAAATCCAAAAATTGGTGCTATAATATTTGATGGGAATATTTCTACATAAGTATTTAATTCTTTTGTAGAAGAATTAAAATATCTTCTTGATGAAGCAAGTTTATTTTCAATATTTGACATTTCATTTTGCATTTGCAAAAAATTTTGATTTGCCTTAAGATCAGGATAAGATTCACTTACTGCAAATAAAGATTTAAGAGTTCATTCCAACATATTACCTGATTGAACTTTTTCATCTACAGTATTTGAATTTAAAAATGATGTTCTAGCTTCAGTAACTTTTTGTAATGTTTCTTTTTCATGATTCATATATCATTTTATAGATTCTAATAATTGTGGTATTAGATCAGCTCTCATTTTTAATTGTACATCTATATCAGAGAAACTATTTTCTCTATTATTTTTTAGTTTAACTAATTTATTATAAATTATAATAATATAAATTATTATTATTCATAATATTATAAGTATAACGATTGTAGAAGTCATTAAATGTTTTTAAAATTTATAAAAACTATTTTATTTCTTTACTTGATACAATAATTTCATCTATTAATCAATATTTTTTTGCAGATTCAGCATCCAAAAAATTATCTCTTTCTACATCTTTTTCTATTTTACTAATTTTTTGTCAAGTATGTTGTGCTAATATTCAGTTTAATATTTTTCTAGTTTTGATAATATGATCAGCATGAATTTGTATATCAGATGCCTGTCATTCTACTCATCCCAAAGGTTGATGAATCATTACTTCAGAATTCGGTAATGCAAATCTTTTTCATTTTGTTCAAGCAGTAAGTAATATTGATCACATACTAGCTGCCATTCAAGTACATACTGTAGCTATATCACAATTTACATATTGCATAGTATCATAAATAGCCATACCAGATGTTACAACTCAACCAGGACTATTTATATACATAACTATATCTTTTTCAGGATCTTGTTTTTCCAAAAATAAAAGTTGTGCAATTATAGAATTTGCCATATTTGGCTCCACTTGAGTTCATACAAAAATAATTCTATCTTCCAATAATCTAGAATAAATATCATATGCTCTTTCTCAATTCGCTGTTTTCTCTATGACTGTAGGTATTATCATTAAATATTTTATTAAATTAAATAAATGTCAAATTTATATATAAATAATTAAAAATTTCAACTTGAAATATTACAAAAAAATATTATTAATGAATAAATTTTTATTAAATTAAAATTTATTTTGAATAATGAAAAAAATATTATTTATATTTATTGTTATTTTGTTTTGAACAATATGAAAATCTTTTGCAAATTTGGTTGATGTTGTAGAAGAAAAACAAAATAAATTAACTTCATCAGTATCTAATAAATATCAAAATTTACAAAATCTATATGAAAATAAAATAAATAAATTAAGTGAAAAAGAATATTATGATATATTAATAGAACTTGAACAAATAGATTTTTCTGAAATTAAAAAAGAAAATCTTGATAGATATTTTGAAATAGAAGATAAAATAATTAAAGATTTTAATTCTTTCAAAAATAGAAATAGAAATTTATCTAGAGATTTATCTTTTGATTTAATAGATCAAGATAGATTTGAAACACTTTTAGAATCTTTAAATAATGATATTGATTGAAATATTAAATATTATGAAGATTTAATAAATCAATATGAAAATAATTATAGTGATAAAATAAATAATTTGAAAAAAAAATATGAAAATATAGTTGACGAAAATCAAGATAAAATTGATACTATATTTGATAATATATCAAAAATTGAAAATTTTATTGAAAAATTTAATAATCTCAAAAAAGATATAAATCATATAAATAAAGTTTATATGTGATCTTCATCTACTATTTATGATTTTATAGAAAGTTTTGAACAAGAAACCACTGCTTGACTACAAAAATCATTAAATTCTGAAATTGATAATTATTACGATAAATATAAAAATTTTCAAAATTTTTTATGAGAAGATATTGAACAAAAAAAAGATTTATTATTGAAAGAATATAGTAAAGAAATTGATGAATATTTTCAATGATTGATTGATTGATTTTATTCAAAAAAAGATTATAATGATATTACTTCTTTTTATGAAGAAGTTATAAATAATTATTACAATGATGATGAAATTTCTTATTCATCAGTTATTGATTTAGATTTATCTTGATTGAATGATTATTCAAATTTAATTGATAAAAATTTGAATAGTATAGATACTAAATTAGACGAGTTTGATAATGCAAGTGATTATCAAGAGTTAAGAGAAAATTTAATTAATAGATCTGAAGATTTTTATGAATCAAAAAAAACTCAAAAAATAGAAGATATTAAAAAATATTTGGAAAAAGAACTTGAGTTTTTTATGTTAAAAAGTTCCAAAAATTTATCTATATATAATAATATAAATCAAGATATAGAAGAATTGGAAAATTTGAGTACTTGAGAAAAGATAAATAAAATTGATAATATATTAAATTCTATAGAAAATAATCTTGATGAATTTATAGATTTGAATTTAAAAAAAGATTTGAAAGAACAAAAAAATAATCTATTAGTGAAACAAATAGATTATGAAATAATAAGTAGATGATTACTTAAATATGATATTCAATACTCAAATATATCAGAATTATTGGAAAATATACTTAATAATATGTATCAAGAATATTGAGATAAAGAAGATTTTGTGATAAAAATAGAAACTGCTATAAATAATGCTAATGTTTTATTACAACAAAATGATTTATGAAAATGAAATAAATATTTGTTGTTTAGAATAAAACAAGCTATGATTAAGTTTTTGAATTAATAACCTAAAAATATAAAAATGTTTTCTTATAAAAATTATTCCAAAAAATGATTTACATTGATAGAAATGGTTTTAGTTACAATTATTTTGTCTTTGGTGTTTTTAGTAATAATATCTACATATTTGGGGATGATAAGTTCTAGAGTACAAATACAAGCTAGACAAACTCTTACTGAAAATACATATTTTATGCTAGAGAGATTAAATGCTGTAGTATCAGATTTTACTATAGATTATGAAG
>NZ_JAEDAM010000102.1 GCF_018420025.1 Candidatus Vampirococcus lugosii
AGTAAAGTTTACTTTAAAATAGATAATATACATATAAATAAAGTAGAACAAATAAATGAGCTTCAAGAAAAAATATTTAAATTATTTAAAATAAAATTATAAAATTTGTGTAGTACACAAATTTTATAATTTTATTTTCTCGCAAATCCTTGTCTAAATCAAGGATTTAGAAATTTTGTTCTACAAAGATGAGATTAAATTATGAAAAATATATTATTTATATTTTTGTTTGTTGTATCATTTTTGTATCCAATAAATATATATGCTAGTAGTGAAGATAGTCAGTCTTTATGTCTAAAAATATTATCAGAACAAGAAGGTATTCCAAATTTATCTAATGTTAATATTTGAGGTAAAATACACAATATTGTAAATTACGATCAAGAATTAGTTTTAGGTAGAGATGAAAATTGAGAATTAAATTGAGAAACAGATAAATATCCTTGATTTATACAAGGAGCAGTAGTTAATAACTCAAGATCTACACGACCAGATAGTTGAACTGATATGGATTGAAAGTTTTTTTGGTGAAAAAGAAATAATATATGAACAGTAATGGCAAGTGATTATTGGGTGTTCTCAAATTTTGTTAATTTATGAAGTAATACATGATTTGAGTTTCCTTTGATTTCTACTAGACCTTGAGAAATTAGGGATTTGGAAGATCAATGAGATGATTGGGGTATTATGTCTGATGAAATAGTTTGGACTCAATTTATACTTAAAGATTGAAATTTAGATTTATTGAATTGTTGATATATGGAGACATCTCCAGCATTCTGAAAAACAGAGTGAGATCTTAATCAAACTAATTATTTAGCAAACAGATTAGGTGAAGCATCTTTTGAGTGGATAAATTCAGGAATAAATAAAGGTTGAAAAAAATTTAATGTTGCAAAAGTTTGAGTAAATTGACTTGATTTTGATGAAGATGATTTGCTTAGACAGGATGTTGTTGCGGTGTTTTATGATAATTGATCTGATTATTTTAATCAATATTCTACTTTTCAATTTCAAATAGATGCGATGACTAATGCTGATCTTTCAATGGAATGAATGCTGGATACTATGGAGAAATATAGAGATCTTTTGAGGGAAAAAACTTGTTATAAGCTTGTTCATGATGCTTCTACATTGCCTGATTTTTGTGGTTGAAGTTTTAAAGATAAGGTTGCTTATATAAATAATTCTGATTCTTTGTTTACTGATATTATTGATTTTTTAGTTCCTAGTGTTCATGCTCAGTTAACTATACCTGATGATGTTTCTGAGGAATTGCAGTCTCATCAAGATTCTGCATCTATTACTATGATGTGATTAGAATATGATTATTATAAAATGATAACTAATTTAGAAAATGAAAATTTAAAAAATTATTTTTTAAATGTTATAAATCCTAATTCGAAAGCAATTATTCAACATAGATTAGATAAATGAGAAAATGTATCTTATAATGATGAGGTATTTTTAAATTCAGATTTTTCTACTGAAGAAATTAGGGAGAATATTGTTTATGTTTTGGATAATTATCATAGTAAATGAGAAATTAATACTGAAGAAATTCAATATTTAGATCCTAGTTTTTGAGATTTTGTTATACCATACCCAGATGTAAGACATCGTGATAAAGTTGTTCCTGGTAGTTTTTATGAAAATCAAATTAATGCATTTAAAAGAAAATATAAAGATGAATATGAAGAATTAATGGCTAAAAAAAATGAATTAGAATCTGAATTCTTGGATAGTATATCTGATCTTAATATGGAAAGAGAGCTTTTAAGGTCTAAATCTGATTTGTCTAATGAAGAATTGCAAAAATTGCAAGAATTAGAAGATGAGATTTTAGATAGAAGAATGGAGTTTAATGCATCTATTGATGAATTTGAAAGTGAAAGAATCTCAGAATTTATGTCTGATTCTTCATTAGTTTCTGATACTCAATCAAGAGTTCTTTCTGAAGAATGATCAGTCTCAAAAAAAAGTAATAATACATATATATTTATGATAATACTTTTTTTTGCATCTATTGTGTTAATTATATGAGCATTTAGAATGCTTAAAAAATAATTTAAATATTTAAAATATAAAAAAAAATAAAATGAAAAAAAATATCTTTTTTGTTATATTGTTGTTTTTAATGTTTGGTTCTTTATCGTTTTCTGCAAATGAGAAATATCTTGTAATACCATCAAATGAATTTAATGATTCAAATTTAATTAATTATTTATCAGATCCTTCTAGTCATGGTTTTACTGATACACCTAGTAAAGATTTTGATTTAGATTTAAAAGATGGTAAATATTATGTTTTAGTTATACAGGAGTGAAAAATAAATCCACTAGTAAATCTTGGAGAAGTGACTCAAAATGAAACTGATTTATGAGCACCTATGTGATTTTCTACTACTCCTGAATATAGTAATTATTTATGTAGTAACTTTAAAAATTGAGATTATATTGATATAAATGATTCTACATTTTCAGATGATTTAGGTCTTTCTATATCTAAACCTGATGATGGTTATTGAGATCTTTATGATAGAATTATGATTATTTGAAATTGATATCCATGAACTTGTAATTATTTTCCATGATATGATGGATCATCTCAATCTCAAGAATATAGAGCTATTTATTATAAGTCTTATTGGTATGATAGTACTGCTCCTAATCTTGATGATATGTATGTGGTTGATAAATCTTGAAAAAAATATGATGATTTTGAAGAAGCTAATTGAGAATGGTTTAATGGTATACCAGTTAAATTTAAAGCTCCTTGTAATGATAAAAATGCGAATGCTAAACCAACTTCATCTGATGTTTCTGATTGTTCTGTCTCGCCTGTAGAAGTTAATATTAATTCTTCTACAAATGATATACATACAGTTACTATAACAGATATGATGGATAATACTGCTAATAATCAAAAAATGCTTATGTCAAATTGAAAATCTCCTAATATTTGAATAGATATGATTGATCCTATACTTACTCATTGGAATAATGATGCAGAAAATGTTATTTATTTTAGTTGAAGTAATTCTCAAGGAAAAAATATAGATTTATCAAATTCTAATACTGTAAGTATTTTGGCAGATAAATATAAATTAAAATTTAAACTAGCTGATAGAGGAAATGAATGAGAAGTATCTTGAATTAAAAAATATGGTTTAAAGGTAAAAAGTTATGATAATGATAAAATATGTTATTTTGTAAAAGATTTTGATAAGTATAATCCCGATATAGATCTTACAAAATGAGATCAATATATAGATATTGAATTAGATTGTGATATTACTGAATCAAATAAATATCATAATAATGGTTCATATGAAATATCTCTTATATTGGAAGATTGGGCTGGTAATATAAGACATTATAATAAAAATATAGATGTATTTCCAAACATTAATTTAGCAGATACTTCATTGGTAGATGTTTCTCCTGATAGGAATAAAATGTTTGCAAATAATGTGGATCGTTATGAGTATAAATTAAAAATAGAAGATATTTATTGAAACCCATTATATAATAGAAATATTAAGAATATTGATAATCCAGATGGTATTAATAATAAAATATTTGTTGATATGGTAGATGAAAAGTGATGAAATGCAATGTCTTTTCATTATGATAGTGATTTAAAAACAAATAGAGATTGAGAATTTATTTTTGAAGTATCATCAGTAACTCCGTGAGTTTTTGATGAGAAATTTAAATTTGAGATTCCAAATTGGGATAATAATTATAATCAAGATTTATCATCATATAGAGAAGAAGAAGTTAATGGTATAGATAGTTTATGAGAAGAGCATACAAACTCATTTTTGAAATTATTTTATTGAGAGTTCTATTTTACAGATCAAGATTTTAATGAAATTGATATGCAAATATGAGAAGAGAATAGACTTGTTGTATCTATTAAAACTTGATCTAACTTAAATATTGATTATAAAATGGAAGGATTTTTGTCAGAAACTATACCAACTGATACTGTTAATTATGTTCTTACATGATCTGAAAATGAAAACTTATGATCTTCAAGACCAAAAAAAATATATTTTGATACAACAATGAATTATATATGACATTGAATTTTATGAACTTGAAATATAAAAACATCACCACATATTTTATATAAAATTTGATGAGAAGATATTAAATATCATTTATGATCTAGTACAACAGCAGATGATAATACTATGTATCTAAAAGATATAAAACTAATGTGAGTTAAAATAATATGAATGATGCAATGACAATGAAGACAATCTGTATATTGAATAGATCCTAATGCAACGAATGTATCAACTTCTGATGTTAGAAACATATTTAGAAAGAGAGCATCACTTATTATTAGATGACTTTCTAGTTGAGAAAAATCTTGAACAATACATTATAAAGAATGAGATTTAGACATCAGTGATTTGAGTTATGATAAAAATGACACATTAGTTATTAAAAATGGTAATTTAATAATAGACCAAAATGTAGATAAAAATTTATGAATAATGTTGATAAGGGATGATTTATCAGATAGAACAATGTCTAATGTATATGTAAAGCCTAATGTTACTTATATAAAAGCAGCAATATTTGCAGAATGATGATTTGTAAGTGCAGATGTTAATTGAGATCCTTTTGATAAAAATGATATTGTTAGGACAAATTCATTATCAGATCAATTAGTGTTGGAATGAAGTATTTTTACATGGAATACTATAGGTTGAGCATTATTATCTGATGAATGAAATTATGTATTACCTTATGGTAATAGAACTGATGATGTAGATGAAGCTATCACATATGACTTGAATTATATAAGAAGAGGTAATTGAATTTTAAATGGAGATAAAAATGAATGATATGATGATCCATTTATAATTAAATTCAATCCAAGTATATTAAACAATCCTCCTACTGGTTTTGGATCTTAATACTCAAAAAATTCTTGAATAAAATGAATTATTCAAGAATTTTTTGAGTATTTTATTATTAAATATATATAATATGACCTTTTTTTTACCATTTAAATTTATTTATTCTTTGATTAAAAAAAATATTCAATTTAATCAAACACTTACATTATCTATGATATTATTATTGTGAATCAATATTTACAATTTAAATATATCTTTTTTTCAAGTTTTTGTAGTTTTTTCTACAGTTATAACTACTGATTTTTTGATAAATTGGTACAAAACTTGAAAAATTTTTTTTCCGTATTCTTGACTTAATTCATGATTTTGAATATCTTTTTTTCTTAGAGCTACTGATACTATATTATTCTTTTGGGCTTGAATAATAGCTATATTAGTAAAACATTTTTTTACTACTGCTTTATTTAATGATAATAAACCTAGACATTTTTTTAATCCTTCAAATTTTGCTGTTTTTATAACATTAATTTTATTTCCAGCTTTTACTTGGATAAATCCATTACAATGGTGAAATTATGTTGATTCTATTTACTATTATATTATATTATTGGTAATAATTATATTAGGTATTAGAATGCAATTTAAATGTAAATCAATAATTTGAGAAAGTACTCTACCAGTTATTATATCTTTCTTTTTATCTAGCATTATAATGTTTTTTTTCTTTGCTCAAGAATCTTATAATTCTGCTTTAAGTTTTTTTACTTGATCATTTTTTACATTTATATTTTTTATGATAACTGATCCTAAAACTGTTCCTGAAAATTTCATTAATAAAATTTTATTTTGAATTTGAATTACATTCTTCTTTTATATATTACAATATTTTATTAATGAAAATTATTCTATACTTTGATGATTATTTTTTATGACTATTTTATTACCTTTTATATGGTTTTATGAATCAAAGGATAAAAAGTGAAAATATTTAAATAAATTTAAAATTACTTTTTCTAATAAAATTTTATTTTATTTTTTAATTATATTATTTTTAATAATAATTTTTTTTTCTTATTATAATTGAATACCTGATTTAGTCTTTGATAATAGATGTTTAGAATTATTCTGTTCTTAAAATATTAATATATAACTATTAATGGTATATGATACAATTTTAAATAAAAAATATTCTATTTTAAATAAACTTTAATCAATTTAATTATTTTTTATCTATTTCGAGTTCTGTTTTTCAATATCTAAACTCACACTCCTTTAAATGTTTCTTAAAATTACAACCTTAATCCCATTAAATTTATTTAATATTCTCTTTGTAAAACTTTAAAAATTTTCTATTTAATTTATATGTATTCATAATTATATGTAATATAGAATAGAGTTATTTACAAAAAAAGATATAATAGATAAAATTTTTATTTGTGTAAAATAATAAAATATGAATATACATATAATGGTAAAGAATATAAGTGAACACCAGATCATGAACTTATGAAATATTGTCTTGAAGCCTGAATAAAGAAAAAATACACAAAAGTAAAAAGACCACAAACAAACGGTAAAGCTGAAAGAGTAATAAAAACATTAATGGATATGTAACATAGTAAATCAAGAGAAAACAAAAAAAGGTCTTTAAAAAGATTTATAAATCGATATAATTGTGTCAAACTTTATAAATGAATTGATAATAAAACTTCCTACAAGGTTATTGAACAGTTCTATTACTTAATAACTTTTTTTAACAACACTACCTTTTCTTGCAAAAAATTTCCAAATGAAATTATAATTTATCTTTTTAGAGTAAAATTATATTGAAAAAAAAAAAATAATATATATAAATCAGTTTATAATTTAAGAAAATTTTTAATGTTTGATATAATATATAATTTAATATATTTAAATTGTCAATATTTTTTTTAAAATTTTAAATTAAAAACAATTTAAATATTTTATTGTTATTTGACATTTGATTTTAAAACTATATATATGTAGGACTACATTATTTTATAATAAATAAAAAATTAATATGAACAAAAATGAAAAATCTTTGAATACATTGGATACATTATTGGCAAATATAGAAACAGAATTAAGGAGAGTTAGATTTATTTTAAATAATATTAAGGAAGGTAAATTTGATGATACAGATGTGTGTACAGAAGATGTAAATGAAATAGCTAGTAAATTAATGAATTATAGTGAATGAGAAAATATAAAAGTAGTGGAATGAGTCTATGATTGATACTTTATGGTAGGTTCTGATAATAAAAAATATCCTGTGCCTATGAATTATAGTAGTAAAACGAAATTAGTTCCGTGAGATATTATGAAGCTTAGAGTTATGGCAGATGGTAAATTATTGTATAAACTTATTTGACAAGCAAATAGAAATTATATTAAAGCTGTTTTGAGTAAATCTGAAGAGGAAAAATATATATGAGTGACAGACGATTGAAAAATATATGACTTAAATCAAGCAGCTGTTACATTTTTTAAATGAAAAGCAGGTGATGAATTAAGTATTATAGTAAATCCTGAAAGTGGAATAAAAATAGCTGCTATAGAAGCAATAATATCTAATTAATTTGATTTTTAAAATTTTTTATAAATGATTTTGCTATATTAAAAAATATTTTTTGAATTGATTAAATTTTAAAGATATTTTCTTGTTGATTTTGTATATGTTTTTGATATAAATGTTGTCTGTGTATTTTAGTAGTAAATTAATAAATTAAATGCAAAAAAATAAAAGTAATATTAGTAAATGAAAAATATTTATTATTACGAGTTTGATATTATTTGTTATAGTTATTACAGTAAGTAATATTTGAAATGATAATATTAAAAGATTACCTGATTGAACTAATGAAATTGTAAAAATTAAAAAAACTGTAGATACTAATTTAAATAAATTTATAAGTATTTATAATGAATGAAAATTTACTGAAGTTAGTCTTGTTAATTCAAAAGAACTTATAGGTTTAATAAAATTAGATGAAGAAGAAATTATAAAAAATACATTGTTTTGAACTACTGCAAAACAAGTTTCTTATGATAAATTTAAAACTAATAAACCTACAGAAACAACTTTAGAAGAATTATGATTCGATTTAGATTGAGAAACTGAAATTAATGTAAAATATCAAGAAGATTCTTTTTTTCAAAGAGTTTTTTTGGAAACAATGCTTCCATTATTTCTTGTTCTTATATTAATTATTTTTTTCTTTAAATTATTCTGACCAAAATGATGATGATTTCCATTTGGTGCAAATGCTGGTAAATTGCATTCAAAAGATAGTTTGAAAGCTAAATTTAAAGATGTTGCATGAATGGAAGAATCAAAAAATGAATTGGAAGAAATAGTAGAATATTTAAAAAATCCAGTTAAATATAATAAAGTCGGAGCAAAAATTCCAAGATGAGTTTTATTATACTGACCTCCTTGAAGTGGTAAAACATTGATAGCAAGAGCAGTTGCATGAGAAGCTAATGTTCCTTTCTTTACTGCTTCTGGTAGTGAATTTATGGAAATGTTGGTTGGTATGTGAGCGGCTAAAGTAAGAGATTTATTTAAAAAAGCAAAAGAAGCAACTCCATCTATAATATTTATAGATGAAATTGATACTATTGGTAAGAAAAGATGACAAGGTTCTACTTGATGACATCAAGAACAAGAGCAAACTCTTAATCAAATATTGACAGAGATGGATGGTTTTGATAAAGATACTAATGTTATAGTTATAGCTGCGACTAATAGACCAGATATACTTGATAGTGCACTTTTGAGACCAGGTAGATTTGATAGAAAAGTTTATATATGAACTCCTACTGTAGAAGAAAGAATAGAAATTTTGAAAATACATACAAAAAATAAAAAACTTGCAAAAGATGTTGATATTGATAGTTTATCTAGAAGAACAAGTTGATTTGTATGAGCTGATTTGGAAAATTTGGCAAATGAAGCTGCATTAAAAGTTGCAAAAGATGATAGACAAGTTCTTACAAATGAAGATTTTGAGTATGCATTAGAGAAAATAGTAATGTGACCTGAGAAAAAAATAAAAACATTGAAAGATAAAGAAAGAAAAATAATTACATATCATGAATTATGACATGCTATTACTGCTTATCATTTGGAAAATGCAGATCCAGTTGAAAAAATTAGTATAGTAAGTAGGTGAATGGCATTATGAGTTACTTGGATGATGCCAAAAGAAGATTCTTATTTAAATAGTAAAGCTAAATTTTCTGATGAAATTGTTAGTTTATTGTGATGAAGGGCATCTGAAGAAATAGTTTTTGGTAAAGATGAAATAACTACAGGTGCTAGTAATGATTTTGAAAAAGTTACAAATATTTCAACACAAATGATTACTAAATATTGAATGGATGAAGAGATCTGAACTATATCTTATAGTTTCAAAGAAAATAAAGAATATCAAATGTTTAAACCTTATAGCGATATAACTTCTCAACAAATAGATAAAAAAATACAAAATATTGTAAAAAATGCTTATGAAAAAGCTATTAAAATCCTTAATGAAAATAGGAAATTAATGGACATTTTGGCAGAAGTTTTACTGGAAAAAGAATATCTTACAAAAGAAGAATTTGAAGAAATTATGAAAAATCCTAAAAAAGCAAATAAAATTTTGAAAGAATTCAAAATTATAAAAGAAAAAAAAACAAATTTAGAAAAAAAAGATATAATAGAAGTTCAAGATGATGAAAAATTGAAAAAAAATGATAAAAATGATAAAAAAGAAAATAATGATAAAAAAACTCAAAAAGAAAAAATGAAAGATATGTTAGACAAATTTTTATCATAGTATTTTATATATCTATTACTTGTAATTATACAAAAATATGTTTTTATGTAATTACAAGTAATAAAATAAAAAATGTATTATAATTACTTTTTGGAAAGTAATAGTAATACATTTTTTTATAATTAAAAATATTTAATATTTGTATATATAAATTATTATTTCAATAAGTTATAAACTAATTTTTCAAAATGATTATACATACTTGAAGCATAAACTCATGATTCAAGAAAAAATTTCATATTTATATCTCAATTATCATTAATTTCATATGTTAAGTTTTGTGGAATACATATAAGTTTTCTTCTGAATCCAAATACTCAATATTCTCAAAATTTTTGTAAGTCATTTATAGTTAATCAAGCATCTTTAAGAATCTGAATTTCTAAAGATAAAGCCTTATCAGTAGCAAATTTCATATCAAATCAATAAACAGGTCAAGTACAGATATTATCTATAATAATATCTCAATCTATTTTATTATTAAGAATTCTTCTATGTTCTCTCAATTTTAAATAACAATTAAATAAATAACTTGAGAAACTTTGTATTTTTATTTTTTTTTCTCTTTTGGACATAAATTTAGTTTTTACTTCAGATTTAATTATTCATTTACCTATAAATCATTTTAAATTTCATTTTCAAAATCTTTGAACTCAATAATAATTTGGAAATCAATTATTTTTTAGAATTTCAAAAGCTTTTTGTATAGCATTTTTAAGTTTATCAAGTTCTATTTTTTTATTTTTATATAAATTAATTTCAAAATTATTTCATAAATTTTGTCAAATTTTTAATGGTTTATCATTATATTCTATTTTAATTATTTTACAAAATTTATTCAATCATTTTCTGATACATTTTTCTTTATCTTTATATTTTATATCTTTTTTATGAATACTAAACCATTGATAAGTAATTCAATCTTTATCTTTAAGTCATGCAATACCTATATTTTTTTTATCAACTCAAATATTTGATCAAATAAAATCTATTATTTCAAATGTTGTTTTTCATCTTTTTTTAATCAAAATATATATAAATTCTCATTTTCAAGTTAATTTATCATTTATAACTTCTTTTACAATAAAATCGTTTTTTGTCCTTTTAAAATCAAAAATATTCATTTTCAAAAATTTAATATAAAATTTAATTATTTTTGATAATAACTAAAATATAAATAATTTCAAGCAATTATTTTAAACTTTGTAGCAACAATATTAAATTATCGTTACCATTATCTTGTTGAGTCTTAATAATGACAAAAATACAAAAAATAAACAAAATTAAGACACATTAATGAAATTGAGTTAGGTAAAAATACATTGAAAATAAATATTAAAAATAATATAACTCATATTTGTAGAATAAAATTTCTAAATCCTTGATTTAGACAAGGATTTGCGAGAGAATAAAAATAGATTTATGTACTACACAAATTTTATAATTTTATTTTTAATATTTTAAATATTTTTTTTGAAACTCATTTATTTGTTCTACTTTATTTATATGTATATTATCATTTACTTTATATTCTATAATTGAGTTTATTATAGATTTTTCTTTACAAAATAAAATTATATTTTGCAATTTTTAAAAAAATTTTTATAATAATGAGCAAGTATTTTAGTTTAAAATTATTAAATAAAAAAATTGAAATGAGTAAAAAAATTATATTATTTTTTTTATTGTTATTTTATTGACAATTATCGTATGCAAATTTACCAAGTTCTTACTATCCAAATTATGAAACAGCAGAAAATATTGAAAGTATTACAGAAAATTTTAGTAAACTAGAAGCCTATAAATCTACAAATGAAGATGTTCCTATAGAAATTTTTTCTACTTTATCAAAAGATTTTGATGAAGTTTTTCCGTATTTCCCTCAAACTCCAAATAATAGAGTTGTTTTTGAACAATGTAAAATAACAACAAATTCATTAACCTCTTGATATAGTTATGATAAATTTTTGACATTTAGAACTAGATGTTTCCAAGAATTAAATGATATTATGAAAGATGTAAATAATAATTATACAATGATTGCAAATATTAATGCAAATCCTAAATCTTGATCAGCACCATTAAGTGTTACTTTTGATGCTAGATCTTCAATAGATCCTTCAAATGATACTATTCCAGATAGTAATTATTATTGGTATTATAAAAATACTTCTTGAAATGAAGTTATAATTTGACAATGACCAGTAATTAATCATACTTTCAATAGAGAATGAAACTATATTATTCATTTAACTACCAAAAGTGTTAATCGTTTATCAGAATGAATTTTTGATTGATCAGCAACAACTTCAATAAATGTTTCACCAAAATCTGCTGTTTTATCAGCTTATATAAATTGACAAAAATTAGATGAATTAAGTAATGCAAAAATATGAGTTCAAGAAGGAAATTCATGAGTAATAATTGATTGATCTTGAACATATCCTACTTGATGAAGAACTATAGAAAAAACAACTTGGGAAATTACTTGACCAAATTGATTTAATGAAACTCGTTGAAATAGATGAAGTCCTTCAAATTTTCGTATATCTTTACCAGATAAATGAGAATATACAATAAGATTGGAAATACAAGATAATGAAAATAATTTAATTTACGAAGAATATCCTTTGATTGTATCTGATCCAGTAGCAAGAATTGTAGCAAATCCAAAACAATGAGATAGTTCAACAAATTTTAGTTTTGATGCATCTACTTCATACTCAATAGAATCAAGAATAAAAAATTATAAATGGACAATATTTGATCCAAATTGAAATCAAATAGATAGTTTTGAATCAAAAAGTTTTGATAGACAATTTGAAAAACCTTGAAACTATAATATAAGATTAATAGCTATAGACCAAAATTGAAATCAAAATAGTGAAACATACAAGCTAAATGTAAAATCAACTAAACCTATACCACAATTTACTATTAATCCTATAAGAAACTGGGATAAACCATCTCAATTTTTGTTTGATGCAAGTTCTTCATATGATATAGATGAAATAAATTGACATACTGATATTGAATATGAATGGAGTTTTACTAATAGAGGAAATGTAACAAAAGAAAGATCATTTGAATGATGAAAAAGAATATTAATATCTTTTGAAGATAAATGAGAATATGATGTTACTCTTACTGTAAAAGATTGATATTGAGAATCTAATTCTATAAAAAAAACAATAAATGTAGAATCTGCACTTAGACCTAGCATAATAGCAAATCCTTTTGCAACTCAAATATGAGAGACAGTAAATTTCTCTTCTGATTCAAATAAAACTATAAGTTATTATGAATGGGATTTTGGTAATTGAAAAATATTAGAAAATCAATCTAATACTATTTCTAATATTTATAATAGAACTTGAATATATAATGTAGCTTTAAAAGTTGCAACACCTTCTTGAGAAACAAATACTGTAAGAAGAGATGTATTTGTTGGTCAAAGATGATATCCAGTATGAGCCTATCAAGTTAATTCAAAAAATGCTATTTTAACACAAGATTGAGTATGTGAAGTTGAAGAAGATTGAGAAATTGTAAAAAAACCTGCTTTTGAAATAAAAAGATATCAAGATATAACTATAAATACAAAAGATTCTATAAATGCATCTTGAAGAAGTGATAATTTAAAAATAGATTTTAGACCAAAAAATGATCAAACTTATCAAAAAAATAATTTTGAATATAAATTTTCTGAAGTTTGATGTTCTTATATAGATTTAAGAGTAGAAGATAGAACAATAAATAAAATTGATAACAAAAGAATTTGGTTTAATGTAAAAAATGCTTTGCCGGAATTAGATAATATTACAATGACTTTCCCACAATATTGAAATGAAGTATGAGTATGATTTGGACAACAACAAGTACAAGCTAATATTTTTGAAAAAAAATTTGATCCTTTGATAGTAAGAGTCTCTGCTAAAGGAGCTGAAGATCCAGATGGTCAAATATCTTATTTTATTCGATATTATTATGATATTAATAACCCTAGAAGAATATTACAAGTTAAAACTTCCCCAGCTAATGTTCATAGTAGTGTGTTTTCTATACCTAGAATGCCTGGTGAATTTGTATTTGGTGTAAGAATAATAGATAATAATGGTTCAGAAATTGATAGTGAAGATGTTATTTGAAAATGACCTTCAGTATTTTTCCCTCCATCTACTGAAAATCCTGATATACCAGAAGTTTGACTTAGTGTTTCTTCTGATACTGTTTTAGTTTGAGAAGAAACAAGATTTGAAGTTAATGCAAGAATACTTGGTAATAGAGATGATTTTGAAGCAAATAGAACAATAAGATATGATTTTGATTGAGATTGAATTTATGATCTTACTACCAAAAGTGATTCTGTAAAACATGTTTACAAAAAACCATGAGAATATAATCCAAGAGTTAAAGTGTCATATAGATGATATGCATGAGTTGATAATTTGGAAAGATTTGAAGTTTTGGAATGACTTACTTCATCTTTTGCTTATGATGTTGCTTGAAAAGATGTTATTTTAAAAGATGCTAGTTTATGAAATATTGAATCAATAGAATTTTGTATGGATTTAATAGAATGTAGAAAATGAAATAAGGATTATATTTTGGAAAATCAAGAAGTTTTTCATTTTAAATATGAAGAATCTGGTAAAAAATATATAAGTCTAAATACAACGGATAAATATTGAAATAAAGATGAAATGAGAAATACTATTGATATAAAAGAAGAAGAAAATGATATTTATTTATTATCTATACCAAATGCTGAATCATCTTGAGACAAATACAATATTGATGTAGGTAGTAGTCTTAATAATACTGTTGATTTTTTTGTAAAAGGTAAAAATTTAAATAATTGTTATATAGATTTTGATGTTAGTCATGATTCCAACTTGGATTGACAACCTGATAATGACAAAGATTTGGAATGTTGAAAACTTTGATCAAAAACATATATTCCAAAAGCTGATAACAGTATAGCCAGATTATATTATGAAAATAGTCAATGAAAAGTATCAAAAGATATTATAATTAATTTTTTGGATTTCAATATAGATTTACCACAAGATGTGATTGAAATGTATAATCAATTAAATTGATTAATTTCTTCTTTATCATCTGCTGATCAAGATATAGCCTATCTTAGATCATTATTAATTAATTTGAGAGATAATATTGTTGCTTGAGATTGAGTTGATTGATTAGTTTTACAAATATATGATTGGTTTGAACAATGAGTAATTATTGATCAAGATAAAGAAGATGAAATTCTTGAAATTATGGATAGCCTTATGAATGAATGAATTCAAGCTGCTATTGGAGGTAATGATTATGAAATAGCAAAATGAAATATTATATTATTTACACCAAATAAAAGAAAACCTGAAGTTCAAGAAATATTTAAAAATATAGAATCTCTTGATTGAGATTTGGAACAAGTAAAATCATTTTTACAAGAAATTCTTGATATATTCTCTCAAGAATTGGAAAAATGAACAATAGATAATAATGATTATAACATAGTTCAATCAGATATATGTTTAATATTGGAATATTATGATATAAAATCAACAGCTTGTTGACATGAAGAAGAATGAGTAGAAACAATAGAAGATTCTGAATGATGAATTCTTGGTACATTATTTTCTGTTATGATATATGTTTTATGATGAATAGTTTGATTATTTATCATATTAGTAATAATTTTTGCTATAAAAGCAAAATGACAATCTTGAAAATATAGAGATTGAGAAGATGAGGAAATTGAAGAAGATTATGAAGAAGAAGACAATGATTAATATAATAAAAACTAAATAAAATTATATTAATTTTTATTTTAAATAAATTTAAATAAAAAAACTTGCAAAATGAAAATAAATTATTATACTAATAAATAGTTTATTGTAGTAAATTTTAAGATGAGAAATAGTAAAAATATATGAAAATTTTCTCGGTACAGTTTAGAACTAGTGTTTCGTGCTATTAAAGATAGATTTTGAGAGAAAAAACAAAAAATTAAAAATTTTCTCGGAAACCTATCTCAGATAGTAGTTCTAAACTGGTCTTAAAATTGTATCGGTAGACTAAAAGCTCGAAACTACGAGCATCGAAACAACCTCCTCCTTTTCAAACCCAAAATTATTAATAATTTCAAGTAGACTAAAAGCTCGAAACTACGAGCATCGAAACTCACTGTCTCAATCTGAAACAGCAAAATATAAGTCTTCCAGTAGACTAAAAGCTCGAAACTACGAGCATCGAAACTCATCAAGCTTTATTTCACTTACTTCAACACCTAAGTAGACTAAAAGCTCGAAACTACGAGCATCGAAACTCATTTTTTTTATTCATTACAATTTAAAATGTATAAAGGTAGACTAAAAGCTCGAAACTACGAGCATCGAAACTAACCTCCTCTCCGGAGATTATAAACCCTTTTATGCTTATTTCGTAGACTAAAAGCTCGAAACTACGAGCATCGAAACATTTATGATAATCATGTTTGTTTATTTATTAAGTAGACTAAAAGCTCGAAACTACGAGCATCGAAACTTTATTCCTATTATCATATTTGTTTAATTAATATTTAAAACATATGTAGACTAAAAGCTCGAAACTACGAGCATCGAAACCCAACATGTCGGAAGCGACCCTAAAGTAAAATAGAAGCTCTTCTATGGTAGACTAAAAGCTCGAAACTACGAGCATCGAAACACGACACTCGTCAGAGTGTCTTCACTACTTATGTTTAACGTGTAGACTAAAAGCTCGAAACTACGAGCATCGAAACATTACTGGCACTAATACTGGTAGTAAATCCCCAAGTATCCGTAGACTAAAAGCTCGAAACTACGAGCATCGAAACTCTGATATTGCAAAATGTAAGTCTTCTAAAAGCTTTGGTAGACTAAAAGCTCGAAACTACGAGCATCGAAAAATGAGCATTAAAAAAAATGGAGAATTTTATACTCTCCATTTTTTTGTATTAACAAAATTAAATTTTAAATTGCTTTTGTTTTTTTCCAATTTTCTGATTGTCTAGCTAATTTTGAAAAATCATTTTCATTATTTAATAAATATTTAATACTTTCTTCCATAAATATAGTATTTTGACTTCATTTAAAAACAAAAAAATTGTCTCAATTATTTTCTTCATTGAAATTATTCAAAGCTTTTCAAAGAGATATATAATCTTTAAATAAAAATATTTTATTTTCATCAAATCAAGATTTCAAAAGTTCATCATAAGTATAATTAGTAATTACATTTCATAATAAAAATATATAATCTGCTATAGTATTTATTTTACTAGCAAGTTTTCTATGTTCTGACTCTTCAAAATCTCATAATTCTCTCATATCTCATAATACAAGTACAAAATTTTTATTTGAAAAATTCTTTTTGTAAATAAAATAAGAGTTATTAATTACACTAATCATACTTGCAGGTGAAGCATTGTATGTACTATCTATCAAAACACATCATTTTTTTCAATTTAAAAAAGAAAATCTTCAATTTTGCAAATCTAAATTAAATTCAATAGAATTTGTATTTTCAAAATTATTTATATATTTTTCTTTATAAGATATAATATCCAAAATAGATAAAGAAACACAAGTATATCAAGCATTTTCTAATCAAACTAAATTTGTTTTAACTAAAATATCTTTACTTCATATTTTGGCAGTAAAAAAAGAATAAATATTTCAATCTTGTATATCAAAAGAATAATTATTATAAGTTATATTCGCTTGGTCATTTGCATTAGTTGTATAAAAAAATAAATCATTTGATACTCAATTAATACTAGCTCAATAAGAATCATCTATATTTACAAAACTAGTATCTTTAGTATTATAAGTCAATTTATATTTTTCTTTTGCAGTAATATCTGGACTTCATAATTGTTTACAGTGAACTTTATCTATATTAGTAACAACGGAAAAATCTGGATTTACAATTTTTAACATAAAATCCATTTCTCAAATATGATCTATTCAATATTCCAAAATTATTATATCATAAAAAGTTTTTTCAAAAAAAGATAAATATAATGTTTTCAATAAAATTTTTAAAAGAGAAAAAATTCAAGGATTATATTTTTCTATTCAAAATATAGATAAAGGAAGTCATAATTCTCAATTAAAATTATGTGGAGATGTATAAATTTTTTTATCTTTTAAGCCTTCAGATAGAATCTTATTCAAAATCATTCTAAATCAAGTTTTACCTACACTTCAAGTAACACCAACTACAATTGGTTTAGTTTTATTTATATATCTTTTGGCAGAATTAGCAATTATAGTATAAACAAAATTAAGTATTTTTTCCTTCATAATAATTATTATAAATAAAATTAAACTATCATAATTCTCCTATTACTTGATAAATTATCAACAAGAACAACATAATTATTAAAGATATTATAAATACTGCTTTAATAATATTTTTTCATTTATTAAATTGGTCTTCTTCTCATCTACTAGTAATCATCAAAAATCAAGAATAAAATATACTAATTATCAATAATGCTCACAATATATATCAAAGTATTTTTGAAAATCATATTAACAACTCCCCTGCTTGAGTTTTGAAAGTATTTTGTTGAGCAATATAATAAATAAAGTCTATAACTTTAATAAATACTAATGCCACAACAACATTAATAATTCATTTTCTAGCTTCAGAAATTTTATCTTCCTTTTCAAAAGCTTGTATCATTCTATATCAGTAATAAAAAATCATAACTACAGCCATAAAAAAAGCAGCTGCTTTCAAAAATGATAATACTTGAAACATAATATTATCTCAAATATTTCAAACAAGATCTTCAGTTCATGTAACTCATCATATATTCAAAGCAGTTCCTAATATCCAAGTAACACCAAAAAACAAAACTCCTCAATACATAATATAAATCAAATTCATTTTTGCTTTTTTTAAACTTGATTCATCTCAAGCTCATAACAAAAATAAAACACCACCCCAGACAAGAAAAACAAAAAATATACCAACTCAAATTATTCTAATAGCTTGCCAAATCTGTGAATTTTTTTCAGTAGGATAAAAAATAGATAATATATTAGTTTGTAAATCCTTTTTAGAATCAACATCTATATCATAAGTAGAAGAGTCTATATCAGATCAAAAGTCATCAAAGCTAGGAGCTTGTCAATAACTTATTCATCAAAATAATAAAAGGAAAAATGATAAAATATAAAATAAAAAAAGTTTCATTTGTAGTTATATTTTAATTAAATAATTAATATAAAAATATTTTTTTTATAAAAAAACAACAATATAATATATATCAATAATAAATTTGAATTAAATATAATGTTTATTTATTAGTTTTCAATAGTTTTTAAGATTTTTTAAAAAAATATTAATAATATATAAAAATAACTTTTAAATTTTAAATTTTAATTAAAATATAATACTTAAAAAAACATTTAAAATAATTAAATATATAATTGGTCTTTAAAAAGGGACTAATTTAATTCCATTATGTATAAAAAAATTTTATTTTTCCAAACTACTTATTTTTTTTACAAAATCTTGTTTTTCTTTATCATTCAAATTTCAAGATTTTAATATTTTTTTACTTAATTTATGGATTTGATTTTTAAAAAAATTAATCAATATTGCATCTTTTTTTTCAGTTTTTACTTGATCAAATTGTCTTTCCCATCGCATTTGGTACTCCAAAATTTTTTCTTTTTCTTCTCAATCAATTTTATTATCTATCAATAAAGATATAAAATAATCATTTAATATATAATTCATATTAACAAATAAATCAACATATTTATTTAATTTTTCTGAATTATCAGTATTTTTTTTTATAAAATCTTGATAAAATAAAGCTCAAACTACATATTTATCTTCATAATTTAGTTTTTTTTGATCCAAATTAGATTTTGTATAAGTTCTTTTTGTTTTTAAATAAGTTTTAAATTGAGAAAAAAGTATATCATAATTTATTCATAATAAATTTGAATATATTTCCAAATAATAAGTAAGTATAGAAAAATCGTTTACATTTGAAAGCAAGTCAAATACTTTTTCATTCAATTGTCTTCTTTCTACAGGAGATTTTAAATCAACTCATAAAGTTAATTTATTCAAAATATAAGTAAATCAATCTATTTCATCAAAATTAATTTCATCATTGGAATTTATATATTCATCTATATCTTTATATTTATCTGGAATAATTAATATTTTGGGAAATACATCCATTGACCAAGATATTTTAAGTCATCTATAAGTTGCTTGTATTCATGCATCATCCGAATCAAAACTAAAAACAACATTATCTGTAATTCTTTTTAATAATTTAATTTGATAAGAAGTCAAAGCAGTACCACAAGGAGCAACTCATATTGCAAATCATGCTCTATATAATGCTATTACATCCATATATCATTCTACAACAATAATTTTGTTATGGAATTTTATATTCTGTTTTGCAATATTCAATCAATACAATACTTTTGATTTATCATAAGCCTTCGTTTCTGATACATTCAAATATTTGGGAGAATCATTATTATCTACTACCCTACCAGCAAATGCTACCAAATTTCACATATGATCATAAATAGAAAACATCATTCTATTTCTAAAAAAAGAATATATTTCTCAAGTTTGAGATTTTTTTGCCAAAGAAGAATCAATAATATCTTGACTATCAAATCATTTATCCTTCAAATAATTTATTAAATCATAATAATTATTTGGAGCAAAACCTATATCAAAATCATCAATTATTTTTTGTTCCAATTTTCTATCATTTATAACATATTTTTTTATATCAATATTATTTTCAAAAGAAGTTTTAAAAAAATTTAAAGCTTTTTTATTAATAAGTTTTATTTTTTCTTTTTGATTTATTCAATTATCATTTTTATTATCATTTCAATTTTTGTATAAATAATTATTAATATCCAAATTTAACATATCACAAAGAATTTTTGCAGAATCCAAAAAATCAGCTTTTTCTATTTCCATAACAAATTTAATAGCATTTCCTCCTTGTCAACAACCAAAACACTTAAACATTTGTTTATCAGGAGATACAACAAAAGAAGGAGTTTTTTCATTATGAAAAGGACAAAGTCATGTAAAATTAGCTCAAGATTTTTTTAAATCAACATATCTTCAAACTACATCTACAATATCAATATTATCAAGTATATCTTCAACTAAATTTGACATAAATAAAATAAACTAAAAAATTAAATAATTATTTTATATCTTCTACCTCATCAGTTCTGACAAAAAAAGAATAAACTTTTATTAAATTAAGAAATTTAAAAAATAAAAAATTTATCAAACTAAATATAAATATGAATAATCTAAATGATGGCCAAAGCAATAAAAATAATGAAAGTATAACAGAAAATTTAAATCAAGGTTCCTCATATCTTTTATCAATTTGTTCAATAAAAACTTCACAAACTCACTGATCTACTATTTCTTTATCTTTCATTACATTATCTACTAATTTATTTTTCCAAGATTCTACTTTTCCAAGTATTCAAGAATTATAATTTTGATCTTGAATAATTTCTGTATTTATATTTTGCAAATCTCAACTCAAATTTTGAATTTCTCAAGTTAAATTTTGTAAGTTTCAAGTTAAATTATTTATATTTTGTAAATCTCAAGTTAATTGTTCAATAGAAGATAAATTAGAAATTCAAATTAATTCTCCAAAACTTTTTTCATAAAATGAAGAAGTATAATTTTTAATATTATTAGCTTCGTTAACAGTAACTTCAAATGGAGAAAGAACCATACCCAAAAATGAATCTATATATTCACCGATATCATCACAAGTCATATTAAATTCATCATATTTTGCCAAAAATCAACTTGCATAAGTTAATGAAACAAACAAACTAAAAATTCCTGTTCAAGCAGTAAATATTGAAAATGATGAAAGTAGTTTTCTATTATTTACTTCACTATCCAACTTCAAAAGAAAAAAAGAAATTCAAATATGAAAAACAAATAAAGAAATTATTTTAAATAAATCATCATAACCTATAATAAAACTTATCAAAAAAGCAGATATTAAAAATATTCAAACTAAATAATTTGTTCAATAATTTCTAAGTGATATAAAAAAATAAGGCATTGACAAAAAAAACAATAACAAAAAGACTGTTCACATAAGCCAGTATTCCATATAGAAAAAATAATAAACAAAAAATAAGTAAGATAGAATACCCCAAAATATAGAAAAAAAATTTCTAAATGCATAAAAGAATTTCTTCATTTTATTATTTTAACAACTTAAAAATGATTACAATTATATATGTTTTCTTTTTTTTGATAACAGATGTTTCAAGTTTATCAATTTCTATTGAAATTTGATTTTTTCATCAACTTGAAGTAGAAAGCACAAAAAAAGCAGTTTTTTTCATTTCATTAATAGATCAATCAAAAGTACTTTTTATATTATCTATCAATGATTTTTTTATTTGCTTTTTTTTAGTTTCTTGTTTCAATTCTTGTTCAAATTCTTTTAATTTTGACATAATAAAAAACTAAATTACTAAAATTTTTTTGGTAGTAAATGAATAAATTTCTACATCTCAACTAAGTTCACATTTATTTTTCACTAAAGAAATTGCATGTTTAGCATCGGCAACATTTTCTATACTAGGCAAAATAAGACCAGATTCATTTGTATTTTCACAAATTATAAGAAATCAATTTTTGGAAACATTTGTTCAAAATATTTGTTCTGCTTCATTTAATTCTTGTATTTTATCTACTACATCTATTACTATATATTTTACATCTTCTTCAGGTTCTACAAAATTTTCATACAAAAGATTAACAGTATCAAACAAATTTTCATCAGTTTTTATAACTCAATTTGAAAATATAGTATTACCATCTTTATCAATACCGGACAAAAAAATTCACTTTTTTTCACTTTTTCAATAATTTCTAAAAAGTTTATTATGTATTTTATCTAACATTTACTTAATAAAAGATATAAATAATTGAAATTATAATAAACATTTTATTTTATATTTCAAGTTAGTATTTTACTATTTTCAAATGAAATTTCTTAAATATCAAGATATTGAAGGATCATCATTAATAATATTTTCATTTTTTTTATCATAAAACCAATTATTTATATCTATATATCAATTTTTTTCAAAAGATGATATATCAAATTTTCATTCAGAACCCAAAAAAGAAAAATCATAATTTTGTAAACTATCTCACATAGAAAAATATTCAAAAAATTTATTTAATCAATAAGATGGATTAAATAAAATATCTTTTTTTATAGAATTAAATATATCTTGTTTAGATAAAGGAAGTTCATCTATTGAAGATTCTATATCAATAACAATTTGTTTACTCAAAACTTTTTCAAAATTTTGAAAATCATCTTGATTAAATTCTTTATTTAAATTCATTCATAATCTATCATAAAAATCATCTGCAGTTCCAGGAAAAGAAGAAAAATCTAATCATTTATTAACAAAATATTCTCATATTAATTTCTTATTTGTATCAACAATATTTTTTCATTTTATAATTTCTTTAGAATCAGGATTTTCTTCATCAAAAAAAGGATTATTAATACTAGTTCATCAATTATATACAAATTCCAATTGTCAAATTTCTTCATTTGATTGAGGATAAGATTTATCTATTAGATCATTTGCATTTGATTTTTCCCATTCTTCAAATTTTTCTTGATTTATATTAGTTACAAATCATCAATAATAATATTCTTGATATTCTTCTTCCGTTATGAAAAATCATTCATTTCTTTTTTCATTATTTTCTGCTAATATTTTGATATTTTCTTGAATTTTTTCATCAATAAAATCATCATTTGATATACTTGAATTAATATAATCAGTATATTCAAGTTGAGTTTGAAATTTATCAAGAACTTTTAATCAACTATCATTCAAATATTTTTGAGATAAAGATAAAAAATCTTCTATATTTTCAGTTCAAGAAATTTTTTGTCTAAAATCCTCAATACTAAAACCATGTTTTATATGATTATTCCATAAACTAGTATAGAATTTAGTTTGTAAATAATCTAATTTAAATCAATCTAATCATTCAATATCAGGATTAGTTTGTTTATAATGAATAATTGCTGACAATAAACCAGTATTTTTCATAAGTATTTCATCATCTCAATATTTTTCTATAATATATGGGATTAATTCATTAGTTTTATCCGTTCATTCTTTGATATTTTGTATAACATTTAAATTTGACAGAAAAGAATTTAAGGAATGTCTAGCATTATCTTGTCCCCATATTTCAACAAGTTCATTTGCTTGTCTTTTTTTATCTGGAAATTCTTTAATAAAATTATTATAAAAATTTCAATTTTTTCAATTAGATCAAAAAAAACTGCTCAAAAAATCATTTGAAAAATTTGCTCATTCTGATATTGCATAATCATAAGATTTACCTAAAGAATCCAAAGTAAGATCTATCAATTTTTCTTTTTCTTGCTCATTAAAATTTTCCAAATTAGAATATTTTTCAGATATAGAATTTCTTAATTTTCATTCTTCTTGTAAAATTTTTATATATTCCCAATTTCTAGAATCTTTTGCAAATTCCAAAGTATTTTTAAAATCAATAAATTCTTTATCATTTTCTGAATATCAATAAGACTCCAAAAGCGAATCCAAAAGTATAGAAAAAGCTCATGAAGTATAAACAACATTAGATTCATTTATTATATAATCAGTCAAATCAGATAAATTTTCTCATGAGTTTAACTTTTTATCAATATGTGCAAATGTTTTTAATCATGAATCATTCAAAGCTAAATTTGCATGAAGATACAAACTAGGATTACTTAAATCAAATGAATATTTATTTAAATAAGATCATTTCAAAACATCAAAAAAATTTCAATTTTGACTAGAGATATCATAATTTTCTTCAAATAATTTATCAGATATTTTTATTATATCTTTTCTTCAATTTTCAAATTTATCACTAAAATAATTTTCCAAATTGAATAAAGCAAATCATTTATATCATTTATTAACATTAGCATAAAAATAATTTAAAAAATCATTATCTTTTGAAGTAAATCATTCTTTTTGTTCTATTCATAAATCAGAAAAAGAAAATCAAAATAAATTTTCAAAAGCTTTATGAAAATTATAATTATTAAGAATTTCATAATTTAAATCTTTATCTGAATTTGTAATTTTATCTACAAAATTACTTGGATTATTATTAGAATTAATAAATGATTGATTCAAATTTTCATTTGATTGATTTCAATCTTCAAAAGAACTTGATTGAGCTTCATAATATTTACTTTCATCAATAAATTTTGATATACTTCAAGAATCAATGAAAGAAATAGAATAATAAATACCATTTAATTTATATCAATTAAATTCTTTAAATTTATCAAAATGTTGTCATATATATGAAATATCAGAATCATTTTTAAATAAATCTGAAACATATGATTTTGATTCATTTTTTGAAAGATTATTTATCAAATCTTTTAAGAAAAAATAATCAGAAGTAAAAGCTTTATCATGATTTACAAAATATCATTCAAAAAAATTTAAACATGAATTGTAAGCATCTTGTTTATTTCATAATAAAACAGTTAAATCGTCATAAAAATCTTCTAAATTTTTCATAGAACTTATATCATAAGTTTCTTTAAGTTCACCAGATTCATCAAAAAAATCAGGAAAAATTTCTTTTTTTAAATTTTCCAAAGAAATTTCTGTTTCAATAGATTCTATGTTTCAATTTAATTTATCTTGATTATATAAATCTTGTGTAGGTTTTTCAATATTCATTTTTTATAATTAAATTAATAAATTTAATAAATTTAAATTTTATTAAATTATATTTAAAATTATATATTTGTCAAAATATCAACAATAAAACTGTGCCAACAATGTTAAATTGTCAGTACAATGCTATTATAAATTTATTTTAAAATACTTTTTAAAATAGTAAATTGAATTAAATTGAAACATAAAATATTTTTTTATTATTACACATATTAATTTATAAGTTCTTACTAAAAAATTATTTATTATTCTTTATTATCAAATCTACTAATTTTGCTAATGCAAAATCTTTTTTATTTAAATTTTTTCATTCTACAAATAATTCAAAATTTTCTAATGCTTGTTTTCTATTATTATCTATAAAAAAGTTTATTAATATATTGTATAATTTATATCTATCTTTTAGATTATCTATATTTTCGGATTCAAAAATTGTTTTCAAAAAATCTTTTACTTCAGTAAATCTTTGTTTGGACAATAAATATTCAATTTTTGCATAATTTTTTTGGTCTTGACTAAGTTTTTGATAATTTGGATCACTCAAAAAATCTTGACTATATTTTTCTTTTCAATCAAAAACCGTTTCCCAATAATTAATATTATTACTTACACAAAATCTAGGACAAGCTTGCTCAAGTAAAGGACAATTTGTACATTTTGGCAATAATAAATAATGATTTTTAAAAAATTCCGTTTGTAATATACTTATCCATCTAAGTTGTTTCATAGTATTTTTTTGTATATTGTAGTTTCAATCCTCATTTCAATAATTATATAAAGCATAACAAGTACTATACTGTCATTTTGTTTGTACTTCATCATTTGGTAAAGAACATCAATGTATAACACCACCATTTTCTCTAATACTGGAAATAGTTTTACTATCAAAAATACACCATCAAGCACCACAATCAAAATATATTTTTTTTCACATATTATGAAGGTTTTCAACTATTTTATCTATTACTTTTCATAATTTTTTGTATTTATCCCAAAGTTCTCTATGAAATACATATGATTTTCTATTTCTAAGTTCTGGTAATATAGTATTTTCTATACCAATTCTTATCATAGAATCCATTTTTGGAAATTTTGAAACTAAATCATATATAAAGTCATAACTAATTTCAGGATCAAAAATATTAAATGAAAATCTAAGAGAAGGATTTTGTAATTCTTGTAAATTATTTACTGTATTTTCCCATAAATAATCATTCATACCTGAATATTGTCTATCATCAGGACTATTTATATTTGTCATACAACTTAAATCTCAATTATCAAAATAATGTTTCAAGAATTTTCTTATATCTTCATTAAATGATAAATTAGATAAAAGATATATTTTAAAATTATCATTTACTGCACTTCTTACAAATTTTTTGAAACTTGGATGCAATGTTGGCTCTCAACCACTCAAACAAATACTTTTATCTTCTTTTTTATTTTGAAAAAATTGATTCATTCTACTTAAATATTTATAAAAATCCTCATCTTTCATAAAAAATCAATCTCTATTTATTTTGGCTTGATTTTGATGAACTTTATCAAAACAGTAAGTACAACTCAAAGTACATAATTTAGTTATTTGCAATACGGACATATATTTTATATATTTAATTATTAAAAATTAATTATAAAATCATTATATATTTAATAAATAAAATTTCAAGTTTTTAATATATTTTTTAAATTAAATATTATTTATTCATTTATTTACTTCCCAACTAAAAATAATTAAAACACTTATTATACATAATAAACTTAAAAATAACAATAATTCTGCTTGTGTATAATAATTTATTACAAATGAAAGTGATATTATTGCTCATATCATATTACCAAAAAATCTGCTTTGAAATATAGCAACAAACAATTCTAATAATATAATTACAATTATTATATTTACTATCAAAATAATAATATTTGTTTCTGTAATATAATTTATTATACTATTATATAAAATATGCAACCAAATTCATAAAAATAAAGCTTCATATATTATTTCACTAGGACTATGTCAATATGTTGTTTTATTACTTTTCAATATTATATGTTTTATAGTAGTATCTATAAACAATATCTCTTTTATAGTTTTTAAAATAATGAAAAAAAAGTTTTTTGTTTTATAATAAAATTCTTCAAACATAAGAAAAATTCATCCTATTCATTTAAATTTTTTCTTTTCATTTTTAAAAATTTTTGGCATTATTTTATCTATTCCAGAAGAAATTCAAATCATATATCAAAATATTCATGAAGTAAGTGGATGCAATGCTATACCTCAAATAAATATTGATCTATAAAATAAAACTCATAAATCATCAATTCATGAATATAAATATATTATATTTTCATATATTCAAAATCATAAACCAACTAATATTCAAACTGTTGCAATCCATCTATATCAAGAAAAATTATTTTTTAATACAGAAAAAATTAAAAATACAATAATAAATTTAACTAATTCTTCAAAAAATGGTCAAAATATACTAGAATAATAAACATTAGTTTGTATTTGTAAAATATCTATTGAATATAATAATAAACTAGCAGAAAAAATTCATCATAAAATTGATATAACAAAAAGTATTATAAATTTTAATGTTATACTAGTTATACTTTTTCTAAACCAATATATTAAAGCAATTATAAGAATTCAAAATATTATAAATAATCAGTTCATTTTTTGTTTATATTTTTAATTATTGAATGTTATTCAATTTTTATTGAATTAGCAATATCTAAATAATCTTCTCTATATCTTATTAAGAAATTTTTTTCACTTACTATTCATTTCTTATATATTAAATTTCTACTTCAAATAAGTTGATTTATAGTTCTTCAATCAAGCTCGGTTTGACAAAGGAATATTTCAATATCAGGATTTGTTTCCAAATAATCTTGATTTTGCCAAACAGAAGCATTAATTTTATAATTACAATTTAATCAATTTATAGTTAAATTTTCATCACTTATAACTTCTGCATAATATATCATTGATGAAGGCAATTCAACATTAAATCATCTATTTGATTCAAATACTTGAGTATCTGGATTATCTACTTCATATGTTCATGCTCAATCATTTTCTCATTGTAAATTTTCTTCATTTTTTGATCAACTTGATATTTCTGTTGAATCATTATCAACATTTTCTTTAGAATTTATTAGTTTTATTTGTTCCAAATCTATTATTAAACTTTCACCAAAATTAATATTTATATTACATTCATATTTATTTAAATTTTTATCTTTTCAAATAATACTTGCACTAGTATCTCAAACTAAATCTTTTATTTCAATTTGATCAACCACTTCAATAACATAATTATTATTTTTACAAATATTTTTTATATTTTTTGTTATATCTTGTTTTAATTTTTCAGAATCATATATATTTATATATCATGATATATCAATTAAATCTTGTTCTGACCTTGGATTTACATAATATCCCCAATTATCTTCATTGAAAAATATCCATTGATTTATCTCTGAAAATTTATAAAACTCTATTCAATTTCTATTTATAAATGACATAGTTAATATATTTTTTATATTATCACAATTTTTGGTTGATGAGCTTTCATCACATACAAAAGGTGATATCTTTAATATACTTGTATCAATATTATCACCAGTTAAATATTCAGAATTATCACCAGTTAAATATTCAGAATTATTACCAGTTAAATATTCAGAATTATCACCAGTTAAATATTCAGAATCAAATTCTTCTATAGATATAACTCAATCATTTTTTTTAACATCAAATCATGTTGTTCACATAAAATCTATATATAATCAATCTTTTAGATAACTAAATTGTGTTGGATATTCTATTTTATTATTTTTATCAGATTCATTCTCATCCAAATCATTATCTAAATTTATTTCTATATTATTTACATTTATTATATAATTTCATGGATTTACATCAAAAACACTTCATTTAATATTTATATTTTCATTCATATACTTACTAAGTAATTGTGTATCACTTCTTAATAAGATTTCTCTATTTAAATTTTCATCTATATCACTAAATAAATATCTACCCATTCATTTAGATTCAGTAATTTTTCAATTCATATTTACAGAATCTCATATATAATAATTATTATATGTATTATTATTATTGTTGTTATTATTATTTATGCCACTATATATATCAATATTACTATCATTATCATCATTTTTTATATCATCTATAGATTTTTTTCACATATATATTCAACTTACTAATGCAGAAAATGCTATTAATATTGCTATTAAAATTACAAAATTATTATTTTTTTTATTATGCTTTTTTTTATAAATTATTTTTTTTGCCATAGCCCGTATATTTTATATTAAGAAAATAAATATTATAATATTAGTTATATTCTAGTATAATAACTATTATTTATTTAAAATCAATATTTTTTATTTTTTTGTGCCAAGAATATTAAAATATAAATATAATAATATTATTTAATATAATAAGAAAGTATAATAAAATTTGCAAAAAAAATAAAACTATATAATATATTATTATGTAAATAATATTTACGATAAAATCAAAATAAAAATGAATGAAATAAAAACTTTTAGCGAACCATTTACATTTTTACAAAAAATTATTTTGATATGATGTCAAAATAATGTTTCAGATATACACATAAATCCAAAAAAAGATAATGTAATTATAAATATGAGGGTTGCTGATACTCTTCATACTTATTGTAAAATTGAAAAGAATGATTACAACAAATTTTTTAATTTTATTAAAGATAAAGCATGAATAAAATATGAACCAAAAGAATATAATCCCAAAATTTGAAAAATAAAATTAAAATTGAAATTTAAATGAAAAGATATAAATATAAATCTTAGAATATCTGTAATTACATCTATATTTTGAGAGAATATTGTAATAAGAATTTTGGTAGATGATGAAAATCTTTTAAATATAGAAAAATTATGATATATAAACGAAGATTATGAAAAAATAAAATCTATTAAAAGTTTTAGAAATTGATTGGTTTTAGTTTCATGAGAAACTTGATCATGAAAAACTACTACATTATATTCTATATTAAATATGTTTAATACAAGTAAAAAATCAATTTATACAATAGAAGATCCAGTAGAATATGAAAATGATTCTTTTGTTCAATCAGAATTAAATTCAAATAATAGTGATGAAGAAGACAAACAAGCATTAAATAAATGGATTAAATGAATATTAAGACAAGATTCAGATCTAATAATGATTAGTGAGCTAAAAGAAAAAGAATCTTCATCTATTTGTTTACAAGCGGCAAATACATGACATTTAGTTTTTGCATGAATTCATTCTAATTCTTGAATATGAGTAATAAATAGATTAAAACAACTTTGAATTGAATCTTATCTAATTTCTAGTTGATTAAAAATGATTATATTTCAAAAAATAGTTAAAAAACTTTGTAATAAGTGTAAAGTTGAATTAGATATTTCAAATAATTCAGAATTAAAACAAGATTTTGATCTATTAAATAATAAAAATAATCCATGATGAGTAATTATTTCATGAGATAAAATCTATAATGCTAATGAAAAATGATGCGAATTTTGTAAAAATTGATATAGTTGACTTACTCTAATAACCGAAGTTATTGAAATAGATGATAAATTATCTCAAATGATATTTGAAAATAAATCAATTAATGATATTAAAAATCACATTATTCAAACAAATAATAAATTAATTTATAATGATGCCCTAGTCAAAGCAAAAAATTGAATTATTGATTTTTCTAGTTTAATTCAAATAAAACAGGAATCTATGTTTTAATATATAAATTGTGTTGAAATACAAAATATTTTAAAAAAATTAGTTGATATTTTAATAATTTTTCTTATAAGATATTTAAAATTATAAGTTGTATATTTAAAATGAATTAACATTTTATGAAAAAAATATTGGTATGACTTAGTTGATGAGTAGATAGTGCAGTAAGTGCTTATTTATTACAAAAAGAATGATATGATGTAACTGCTTGATTTATGATAAATTATATGGCAGATGATAATTCTTGTCCTACTAAACAAGATATTCAAGAAGCAAAAAAAGTTGCTGAATATTTATGAATTAATTTTTTTACTTTTGATTATCAAAAAGAATATTGGAACAAAATAGTTGAATATATTTTTGAATGATATAAACAAGGATTTACTCCAAATCCTGATATTTTGTGTAATACTGAGATTAAATTTAAACTATTTTTACAAGAGGCATTAAATTTATGATTTGATTGAATAGCAACTTGACATTATGCAAATATACTTGAAATAGAAAATAATAAAAAACAAAAAAAATATAAATTATTAAAATGAAAAGATGCTATTAAAGATCAATCTTATTTTTTGGCTGGACTTGAACAATGGCAATTATCAAAAGCAATATTTCCAATATGAAATTTACAAAAATCACAAGTAAGAAAATTTGCAAAAGATATTTGATTACCAAATGCAAATAGAAAAGATAGTCAATGATTATGTTTTATATGAAAAGTAGATATGAAAGATTTTTTGAAAAAGAAATTACCAGTGCAAAAATGAATTACACTAGATACAAACGGAAATAAAATTTGACAACATGATTGAGCTTGGTTTTTTACAATATGACAAAGAAGATGAATATGAGTTTCTTGACCAAATCCATTATATATAGTAAATAAAGATATAAATAATAATATAATAACAGTATGAGAAGAAAAAGATTTAAATTTATTTAGTAAAGAATTATTAGTTGATAACTGTCATTATTTATCTGATAAATTAAATTTTCCACAAAAGTGATTTTGAAGAATTAGACATTGACAAACTTTACAAAAATGTATTATTTATGATTTATGAAAAAATAAAGTAAAAGTAATATTTGAAAAAGAACAGAGAGCTATAGCTAGTGGTCAAACTTTTGCTTTTTATCAATGAGATGAACTCGTTTTTAGTGCTATTATAGTATAATATACCTAATTTATTAAAATAATATACCTAATTTATGAAAAAAATAAATAATTTCTTGAATAAAATATATAAATGATTAAAAATTATTTTTTTTCCAATTGGTTTTGTAGTATCAAAAATAAATTATTTTTTGATTACAATATATAAATCATTAAAAATTGTATTTTTTCCAATTTATTTTATATTATCAAAAATAATACATATATTATCACATATAGTATATTGTCCAATTAGTTTTATTATAAGATTAATTAATATTATTAGAGACTTTTTTTAATTTAATTATGTTTAGTTTAATTAAACTTTTTCTGAAATTAATATAAAAGATTTCTTAAATTAATTAAAATAAAATATTATCTTTTTTATTAAATTTATATAAAAAATAAATAATATAAAAATGTTGAAATATAAAATTTATAAAAAAAATTTTAAAGAAGCTTTTTTTGATATAAATAAATATTATCAAAAAGAATGATATTGAATTGTTAATTTCATATATTTTGCTAGTTTAATTTCAAATAACTTACATAAAGAAAATAATATAAATAAAAAATATTTAAATACATTATTTACAAGCAATTTTTTATTACCTGATTGAATAGCTTTACAGAAATATTTTCAAAAAAAGTATAAAATTAGTTTAAATAATATAAATTGAACTGACTTTTTACCATATTTTTTACAAAATATAGATAAAAAAAATACACAAATATATATTTATGGTTCAGATCAAGAAACTTTAATGAAATGTAAAAATAAAATAGAAAATGATTTTGGTATACAAGTCTTTTATTACAAAAATTGATATGAAAAATTAAATGCAAAAAATATAAAAATTTGAAATAAAAAAAATAAAATTCTTTTAGTATGAAGATGAACTCCTTTACAAGAAAATCGGATATATGAAAATAGAAAATATTTGATAAAAAAATGATTTTTGACATTTGGTGTTGGCTGATTGATATGATTTTTGTGAGGAAGTGAAAAAAGAGCTCCTAAAATAATAAGAAAAATTAAACTTGAATGGGCATATAGATTTTTACAAAATCCAAAAAAAAACCGAAAAAAAGTATATTATAGCTTATATATATTAAAATATATTTTTTATAAATAATATATAAACTTAATAAAAAAAATTAATTTAAAAAATCTTCCAAGGAAAAACCTTGAAAGAAATAGTAGTCAATTATCAATTTTTAAACAAAGATAAAAGACAAAAAATAAAATATTATATATAATAGAGTCAAAAATACCACAGAAATAATTATAGACACAAGAATGCCTACAACAGCATTCTGAGAAGACTCATCAATTCTTTCTTTCATGATAAATTACCTCCATAAATCACTTCAAAGAAGTGTCCAGTATATAATGTTTTTATCATAAAAGTCAATATCTTTTTAATATTTTATTCTATATTAATATAAAAAAATTAAATAATTTATATAAAAAACATTTTTGAATTGTAATATTTATGTTTTTTTATCGTATTAAATTATACAGATACATAATAAAATTTAATTTATAACTAAACAAACAATTATGAGAAATATAATAATATCTGTTTTTGTAATATTTTTTACATTTATATCTTTTAGTCTTGCTAATACTGTTTCAAGTTCAGATCAAGTTGCAACAAATAATAATGATTCAAATCAAGCTAATAAAGTAATGCATTGGACATGGGATATGGATTTGGATTGAATTAATGATTGCGAAAAAGAATGAATTTGTGATGATACACAAAATTATTTTGAAGCTAGAACTTTTAATTCTAAAGAAAATTTTTTGGAAACTCATTGAGAATATTGTACTTTTGCAAGTGATGGATGTAATAATATTCAAATAAATGATTGAGAAGCTTGAGCAAGTACTATGATGTATTGTGAAGATATTTATTGAGAAAATTGACAAGAAAAATGGACTTGTTTAACACATATTAATGAAGATAATAAAGAAAAGTTGGAACATGAAAAATATGTTAAAGCAAATATATCTGACTTAATAAATGAAGATCCAGTTTTATGATGAACATGGTATGTAGTTGATATTGAACGGTTATCTGATAAAAAAATGAAAGTTTATTCAGAGGATGGGCATATAACTAATGAAACTACTTTAAATATAGATACTATGTATGAAGATAAAAATCTTAATGAAAAAGAACAAACAGAAAATAATAATATTTGAGTTTGTCCTATGGATATGAAACAGTGTCCTGATTGAAATTGGGTATGAAGAACATGACCAAATTGTAAATTTGATTGTTCTGAAGTAGAACCTAATAAAATAGAAGAAGAAAATAATGAAAATAATAATTTGGAAGAAGGTGGAACTGGTGAAATGGGTTGAAATATGGTAATGTGTACTATGCAATATGATCCAGTTTGTTGAATAGACTGAAAAACTTATTCAAATTCTTGTGTAGCTAAACAACAAAATAATGTAGAAATTGCATATAAATGAGAATGTAATGCAAATAATCCAGAAACAGAAAATTTTATGAATACAGAAAATTTTGTTGATTATGATAAATTACAGGAATATCAAAATAAGTATCCAAATTTATGAGATATTTTGAAAAATATTAGTATTAATAAATTGGAATCTGCATATGATAAATTATCAAAAAATGATAGAAACAACTTAAAAAACAAAGAATAGCAAGATATATACAAACAAGAAGAATTACTGCATATTACTTCTTACAAAATATTATAGAAAATGAAATAAATAAAAGATAAAACCTAATTTAATAAAAAACTCTTGGCAAAAGCCAAGAGTTTTTTATTAAATTAAGTTTAGATATTAGATACTAGTAGTTTCTATCTTTAAATCTAGTATAATTTAAATATTAATTATTAAAAATTTAAAACGAGTATATTTAAACTTTTCCTTTTAAACTTATAAAGACAAAATTTCATCTGATTTAATTTTTACATATTTATCAACTAATTGATTATAATCTTTTGTAAGATTATCAATTTGTTTTTCAAAATCTTTTTTTTCATCTTCTGATATTAATTTTTCTTCAAATTCATTTTTAATTTCTTGCATACTATCTTTTCTTACATTTCTTATAGAAATTTTAGTTTTTTCTCACATTGTTCAAACAACTTTTGATAATTCTTTTCTTCTTTCTCAAGTAAGAGGAGGGACATTAATTATAATTCAATCTCATTGATTTATAGGAGTTAATCATAGATCACTATTATATATAGCTTTTTCTATACTAGAAACAGTAGTTTTATCCCAAGCTTGTATTTTAATAGTTTGAGAATCCAATATTGAAATATTTGCAAGATTATTTAGTTTTTGTTCCATTCACCAAGCTTCAATATATACATTTACTCATTCTATCATATTAGTTGATGCTCTACCAACTTGCATATGACTAAGTTCTTCTTTAAAATATTTAATTATTTTTTCCATTTTTTCCTTTGTATTACTTGTATTCATTTAGTTAATTTTATTATTTATAAATATTTAAACATAAAAAATTATTAACAATCTAATTAATAGTAGTCCAATCCAATAATAATTTTTCTCCACTTGATCTTTTAATAAGTTCTACTACATTTTCAGAATTTTCCATTGTCTTATCAGATACAACAATTTGATAAGGATAACCTATAAGATCAGCATCTTTAAGTTTGAATCATGGCGATTCTTTTCTATCATCCAAAACAACTTCAATTCATTTTTTTAACATAGAATCATATATTTCTTCAGATTTTGAAATTCATTTATTTCATATAGGAATTATTACATATTTGTAAGGAGCTATATTTTCAGGCCAAACAATACCTTTTTCATCAGAAAAAATTTCTACTATCACTCCCATTAAACGACTAATTCAAATACCATAAGATCATAAATAAACTCATTTTTTATTAGAATTTTGATCTATAAAAAACAAATCAAGCTCTTCACATTTTCCTACACCAAAAGTAAATATATTTCAAACCTCTGCTGTTTTTTGTTTAGTAAATTCTTCTTTTTTAAATCACATTTTTAATAAAGTTTCATCATCAAAAATTTCTTCATTTAATGCAATTTTTCAATCATTATGAACATATATATTATCTTCTCATGCATCACATATAGTTTGAAATTCATGACTAAATTTATCTGTAAAAACTCAACCAGAAGCAGAAGTTACATAAGTAATATCTCAAATTCATAATTTTGAATATATTTTATTATAAACATCTATTACTTTATTATAAAATTCCATATGTTGATTTTCATCTTCACTATAAGAATACATATCTTTCATAATAAATTCGCGACATCTCATAATTCATGATTTTGCACGAATTTCATTTCTCATTTTATTTTGAAATTGATGAACATATACTGGCAAATCTTTATAACTTGAAATATGAGATTTTACCATTTGTGTAATAGGTTCCTCATGAGACCATGCCAAGCCAATATCTGCTCAATTTTTCAATTTTGACTTAAACCAAATATCAACATTTTCATCACTCCAACGATCAGTTTTTTCCCAAATTTCTTTATTTTGAATACTTGACATCAAAATTTCTTGAGATCACAAATTCAACATTTCATCATTTACAATATTTTTTATCTTTGATATAACTCTAATTCACATAGGCAAATAAGAATAAATTCAAGCCATTCATTTATCCAAAAAACCTCATCTTATAAGAAGTTGAGCATTTTTTGCTACTTCCTCATGTCCAACTTGTTTTGCAGTTTTTACAAAATTTTGCGAAAGTTTCATTAAAATATTATTATAAATTAATTAAATTTGATATTTACCAGACTTTAATCAAGCATCATTTTCAATAAACTTAATTCTTTCTATATAATCCTGTATACCAAGTAATTTTTGTAATCATTCATGATCTTTAAGTTTTTGCAAAACTTTTTGTTCAATTTGTCTCACTCTTTCTCTAGTAACATTAAACTCTGCACCAACTTGTTCCAAAGTATATCTTGGTCATTCTATACCATATCTCATTTTAATTATTTTTGCTTCTCTTTCATCCAACATATCAAGAATTTTATCCAAATTAGAAGAGATAGTTTGTTTTTCTACAAAATCATCGGGAGTTAATGTTTTTTCATCTGCAATAAGATCTCAAATACTATTTTTACCATCATCACCTACTTCTGCATCCAATGAAATATTACCAAATATTACTTCCTCCAATTTTTTTACTTTTTTATATGGAAATCATAAAAATTTAGATATTTCTTTTACATTTGGTTCTCTTCAGTATTTTTGGAATAGTTCTTGAGATGCCCTATTGAAAGCATTAATTTCATCTATCAAATGAACAGGAATTCTTACATTTTTTGTAATATCAGCAATAGATTTAGTAATTGATTGTTTAATCCACCAAGTTGCATATGTAGAAAATTTAAAATCTTTGGTAGGATCAAATTTTTCTATAGCTTTAATTAATCAAATATTTCATTCTTGAATAAGATCCATAAAAGACATTCTACTTCACAAAAATCTTTTTGCAATACTTATAACTAATCTCAAATTAGACTCCATTAATTTCTTTTTAGCTTCACCATCTCATTCTTTAATAGCATTTGCCAAATCCTTTTCTTCTTGTGCTTTAAGTAAAGGAATTTTTGATATATCATTGAAATATAATTTTATAAAATCTTTATATTGATGATCATTCACATGATATTGTGTTTCATATAAAGAAACTTTACCAAGTTTTCTATTTTGTATTACTTCCCTTGCCTCCCTTTCCAAAATTTCTTCAATAGTTTCTATTTTTATAGACATTTTTTCAGCTATATCATAGAATTTCTCAACTATTTCTATTTGTTCATCAATATTATTAAGTTTACTAATTATTTCATCTTCAGTTATATATCATTTATCAAGTCATTTACTCAATAAATTTTGTAAATCCTGCGATAATTCATTAATATCATCTTTTAACTTATCCCAAATCCTTTGTTTAACCATAAATACTTAAATTTAATTAGTAAAATTTTTTACTGCAAAATTACACAGATATCTCAATCATATAGTATAAATATTTTTTTAAAAAAAGCAATACATTTTTTATTTTTTTAAAACAAAATACTAAATATTTAACAAATAAATACTATTTTTCAATAAAAAATGTTTTTAAAATAAATACAATTAAATTACTAAAAAAATAACACAATTTTATTATATCAAAAAATTATATTATTTTTCATAAAATATTAATAGCCAAAGGAATTCTAATAATTATATTATAATATATTTTATCTCTATCTTCAGTTATTTCTTTATTATCTTTAATTTCTTTATTATCTTTAATTTCTTTATTATCTTTAATTTTTTCTTCACAATTTAATGTTTCATCCAACCATTTATAATCTATTGATGGACAAATTCAAAAATCTTCTTTTTTAGATTTTTCCCAATTCATCGGTAGTTTTTCACATTTATCAATATTTTCAACAAAAGCACATTTTTGATCAACATAATTTACAACAAGATCTTCACAATCACCACGCGATCCAGAATTTCAAAGAGTACAACAAAAAGGATTTTTTGTAGATTTACAAACTGATTTTTTATCAATTTCTTTATATCAATTAGGACATTGAAAATCTTCAATCATTTTCCAATTTTCTGGAAGCTCACAAGATGAACATTCATCTCACATAAAAAATCTTGAACATTCTTTTGTATTTTCATTTATTCAATAATTAGGCATTGCCATTGATGCAAAAACAGATGAAGACATTAATACAAAAAAATATATTGAGAATATAATTGATATTATTTTTAGTTCCATAATTTTAAATTATTTATTAAAAAATTAATATTTATCAGGTATATAACTTATTATTTTTTTAAGTTCTATATAAAATGATTCTACAGGTATTAATCAAGATTTAATTGAAAAATCAAGATTTATAAGTTGTTCAAAAGTTTTATGTATATATTTTTTCCTATTTACAATTTTTGGCAATACAGAAATATTTTTTGATACAACAAAAGGTGCTAATCATAATTTGGATGCAATAGATTTTGAATCTTTATCTCACAAAATATATAAATCCAACATTTGAATTATATTTCTAAATCACCAATAGACCATTCATAATACTTGAAGATAATGTAAACCTTGATTTTTTAACTCATCCAACAAAATATATGTTTTCTTTTTATTAAAAAAGACATTATCCAAAACTTCAAAAGCATTAGTTTCATAATTTGAAAAAACAACTAAATCAATTATATTTTTATCCAATCTTAATTTATTAGTTTTACAATAAGAATTTAATTTATCAGCATCCAATTTTAAAGAATACAAATCACTTCCAACTTTATTTATAAAATAATCTATCAAATTAATATTAGGATTTAAATCCTGTAAAAAACTTTTTACATTTTTTTTAATATCAGTAAGACTTAATTTTTTAAATTCTTCAATCTCTACAATATCTTTGGATGATTTCAAAAATTTATAAAATTTAGTTCTTTTATCTACTTTGTAAGATACAAATATTATTACATTTTCAGAAGAAATATTTTTTAAATTCTTGGAAAAATATTTTTCTATTTCTTCTATAATTTCAGATTTTATAAAATTTCATGAATAAGAATCTTTTGGAAATCAATTTAATATAATTAATTTTTTTTCGTCAAAAAGATTTCAAGAAGAAATAATATTTCTTATCAGTCAAGAATCGGCATTTTCACTATTAAACACATAAACACTGTTTTGTCAATACTTTTCCTTAAATATTTTTTTTCGTCTATCTAATTTCTCATCCAATAAAAATTTCCCCTCTCATGTAAAAAGTAATATATTTTTTTTCACAACATAAAATTAAATAATATAAATTATATAATATATAAATAAATATCTCAAAAAATCAATTCCAAAACATAATAAATTAAGTTAATATATAATATAGACTAACATTTTTTACAAGACTAAATTGAATTTAAATAAGTTACAATATCTATTTCATCATATTTAAATTTATATCAAAAAGTTTCCAAATCATCTCAATAATTATATGCTAATATATATCATCATATTTTTTTATTATAAATATCATTAAAAATATCAATAAATTTTTGAGATTGATTTAATTTTGAAAGAATTATATTAGAATTATTGTAACATCATTGTTCTTTAATTCGTTTAATTAATGTTTTTACATAAAATTCTAAACTATAATCAATTATTTTTTGACTATAAAAAGTTTGTTCAATATTTTTATCAAAACAGCTATAATAACAATTTATAGCTCATTGATCCTTAAAAATATTTTTTAATAAATCATATCATAAAGATATACTTGAAATATCACTTATTATTCCTCAAGTAATATTTAAAATTTTGAAATTATTTTCCATAATATATAACAAAGAGAAATTATATTTTGATAATTTTTTATACATATGATTTATAGTACAAAAACTTGATGGATATATTTTAATATTTTTATTTTCCAAAATTTTGTTCCCACAAAGAAATTTGAAATGATTTGTCGATTCCAAATTCAAATAAATTAAAATAATTTTAAAACTTATACTTCATTCATTTCAAATCAAATATTTACTATATTCTCAATTTATATATATATCATAAATATGATAAAACAAGAATATTCAATTTTTATCAATATTAATATCAGTTTCAATTTCATTAATTTTTGATTTTAATATTTTTTTAATATGTTTTATTGTAATACGACTTGTAAAATTTTCATTTATAAGATAAGAGAAGTAATTAAATCTATTTTCATCCAACAAAAAAACATTTAATTCTTTATTATCTCCAAAATCATTTTTAACTATAAATTCATCAAAATTATTATTAATAATTTTTTTATTACAAACTTTTTTGTTTCTAAAATTTATTTGTAATATAGAATTTAATCTATCTTGATATATTTTCATTTTTTAAATTATTTTTTATTAACAAATAAATTTAATTAAATAAGTAAAAAATTTATAATTAATACTCCCCTATTTTATAAAAAATTATATATTTTTATATCTATGTAAATAAATTGCAATAGCAAATAAAAACATAAAAGGATAAATTATCATTCTATCTACAAAACTATGTAATACCATTCATTGAATACTTAATCAGATCAATCATATACTAAAAGCCAAAACATACAATATATATTTATTATTTTTTTCTTTTTTATTTGATTTAAATAAATAATACAATCAATAAAATACAAAAAATAAATATATTCAAAACCACATCAAAAATCATATAGAACCAAACTCTATTGCTATTTGCAAAAATTGATTTTCTGGATTAAATTCAATTCCTCATTCCCAAAAAGAAGCTGGTCAAACATATCAAGCTCATTTACCAATAATCGGAGCAGAGATAAACATATCTATTCATTTTATTACTTCATTTATATGTCAAGTATTACTTCGTTGCCTTCAAATAATATGATCATAAGCAAAATAAATAAAGATAGAAAAAATAAATAAAATAGGAAATAGAATATATTTCATAAAATATTTCATATTTTTTCTATAATCAATAATAGTCAAGATTAATATTTCAAAAACAAAAGCTCACCATGCAGCTCTACTAAAAGTAGTTAAAATATTAAATCAATATACAATCCACCAAAACCAAGTTTTCTTAATAGCTTTTTTTCTCAAATATAACATATAAAATAGTGGAAAAAAAGCTATTAAGAAAAATCAATAATTAATAGGTCTTTCAAATAGAAATTGATTACGAACTATTCATTGATTAAGTTGTGTATAATAAGCGGCAGGTGGTGCAGATCATACTTCTCATTCAAATATATTTTTGTTATATCATGCAAATTTAAGGAAACCAGGTTTCAAAAAAATAATAATATACCAAAGTACTCCAAACAATATAATTCGTTTAATTATTATTCAATAATATTTCAATAAATAATCTGATGGTTTAATAAAATATGATACTCTATAAATAGTAAAAAATATTAAATAAGCCAAAAAATCATATCTAAAAGCCATAATATATTCACTCAAACTATTATCAATAAAAAAAGTATTGACAACAAAAGTAAATATTACCAATATAGCAAATAACATTTCCAAAATAAATATAGTTTTATCTTTCCACCAAAACTTAATTTCTTTATTTTTGAAAATCAAATAAAATAAATACAAAAAAAATCATATTATTAAAATTTCTTTCCAAAGCCATATAATATTTATTTCCAAATTCCAAAAAAAAGTAATATATGTATGCAAAAAAAAATGAATAACTAATCAAATTAATAAGAATTTAGCCCAAAAATTAAAATTAAATAACTTTAAGTTTATCATTTTTTATTTATAAATTTATATTAAATATAATATTTAAATAATACTAAAAACATAAATTAATTTTAATATTTAAACAAAAAATTAATTAAGTTCATCAAATTTTTTAATTAAATCAGAAATATTAATTTCATATTGTTGTTTATTATAAACATCTCTTAAATTTATAGTATTATTTTGTATTTCTTTCTCTCACACTATCAATAAAAAAGGTATTTTTTGTATTTCTCAATTTCTTATTTTTTTTGCAAAACTATCATCATCCAAATTAATTTTACTTCTAAATCAATATTTTATCAATTCATTATTTATTTTATTACAATAATCTATAAATTTATCTGATACAGGAATTATTTTAATTTGTTCTGGAGCTAACCAAAAAGGGAAAGCTCAAGCAAAATGTTCTATCAATATAACAAGAAGTCTTTCATAAGATCATAAAATAGCTCTATGAATCATTACAGGTGCTTTTTCACTTGCATCTTTATCAACATATTTTAAATTAAATTTTTTCGGTGTTGCAAAATCTAATTGTACAGTAGGTATTTGAATTTCTCTACCAAGAGAATCTTTGAACATAAAATCTAATTTTGGTCCATAAACTGCTGCTTCTCATTCACACTTAATTGCTCATAAATTCATTTCTTCTGCTATTTCTCATAACATTTTTTCACATATCTGTCGATCCTCTTCTTCTCAAATATATTTATCTAAATTTTCCATATCTCTAACGGACAAACTTACCCAATGATTTCATCGCAATCCAAGATCTACAAAAAAATCTTTAATAATATTTACCATAGCCATTACTTCTTGTTTTACTTGATCTACAGTACAAAAAACATGTCAATCTTCTACTGTAATAGCAACTACACGAGACAATCAAGAAATTTCTCAAGGTTGTTCTGCTCTATACTGTTTATTACTTTCCATATATCTAATAGGTAAATCTTTGTATGATCTTTTTTTACTAGCATATATTTGTGTTTGATGTGGACATTGTACAGGTTTTAGTGCATATTCTTGTTTTCTTTGAGATTTCACAGAAAAAAGTTCTTCAGGATATTTATCTGCATGCCCAGAAATTTTAAATAAATCAATTTTTGCCAAATGAGGAGTTATTACTTTTTCAAAACCATATTTACTACAAATATTTTCCACTTTTTCTTGTAATAAATTTATTATTTTAGTTCATCTAGGAGTAAACATAGGTAAACCAGGTCATACTAAATCTGAAAAACAGAATAAATCAAGTTTCTTACCAAGCACTCTATGATCTCTTTTTTTCGCTTCTTCCAAAAAATTTAAATATTCTTTTAATTTTTCTTTATCTTCAAATGCATATCAATAAACTCTTGTCATCATGAAATTTTTTTCATCTCATTTCCAATATGCACCAGCAATTTTTGAAATTTTGAAAGATTTAGAATCCAAATCTTGAGTATTATTTATATGTGGTCATTCACACATATCTATGAAAGATATAAATTTATCTTTTCAAATATATCAATTTGTTTGAAAAAAATCATTTACAGCTTCATAATATTTAATATAATTTTCATTTGTTCATTTTAATAAAGATTCTTTTGCTTTCATAGGTATCAAATTCAAAAAATATGTAATATTATTTATTCATTCTTTTTCAAAATCTTCAATAAGTTCGTTTTTTAATTCTTGTCATAAAAAAATATTTATTTCTTTTGCTTTCTGTAAATCAGTAGATATACAATAAAAGTCTTGTTTCTGTTTAATTATTTGTTCCATATTTTTATTTATTGATTTCAAATTTTCTTCTTGAATTTTTATTTGTGGATCTTTAATTAAAAAATCATAATAAAATCAATTTTTAATTTCAGGTCATACTCATAATTTAATATCAGTTCCAAACTCTCTTTGAACTGCTTGAGCTAATATGTGCGACAAACTATGTCTAGCTTTTTTCAAAAAATCACTCATTTAAATAATTTCAATTTAATTAATAAAATATTATATTTATATATATACATATTATAATTATTTTCAAGTTAAAAATTATTAATCTTCTGCACTTTATACACTGTTGGTCTACTTATATTATATTTATTTGCCAAACTCGCAACAGACCATTGATCACAAATAAAAATTTTATCTATTATATCTTTTTGTGTAAATAACACTATTCTATATTAC